>CAZHWF010000017.1:9861-23440 GCA_964536365.1 uncultured Polynucleobacter sp. | reverse complement strand
TCTCATAAGGAAAATTTGCACATGAAAAAAAATCTTCTCGCCATTAGCGTAGCGCTTGCAAGCCTCTTAGGTGTTTCAAACGTCAGCGCAAATGAAGAAGTAACCACTTGGACATGCCAAGAAGGTAGGCAGTTCAAGACAACTGGCTCAACCGAGAAAGTTCGCCTTACTTGGGAATCTAAATCGTATGATTTAGAGCGTCAAACCTCCCTACCGGGTAGCTTGCGTTATAAAAATACGAACTCTGGATATGACCTCGTGGTGTTGGGCAACAAAGCCATGTTGTTTAACATCAAAGCAGGTGTGCGCCTTGCTGATTTCTGCCAAACAGCAGAGATGAAGACTGGCAAATTGCCACACCTCTTTGCAGGCGCAGAGCCATTTGTGCAAAATTAATTTTTTCTTGCTGCATTAAATAAAAAAGCCGAGATTTCTCGGCTTTTTTATTCTCTTACGATGTATCGATCCATGGATAAGCTAGTGAAACAATGGTTGCTGTGACGGTGCATCATCAGGCATCTCCGCATGCACCGCCTCACCAGAGCGATCTGGAAATAAAGGGGCACCGCAATCATCGCAGAGCTCTGGATCAAATAACATGGCATGACGGAAGACATCTTCAACGCCCGCATCATGCAGTGCATCGCAAATCTTTTTAATCGGGCTTTCATCATCCGATAAATCATTTAAAGCGTCACTGGCAACACTCTCGCGATCATATAGAGGCCAAATGACGCCATACATCACTTCGGATGAGCCCTTTGCACTAAAAGAAATGCGATATTCATCCGCCTGCTCCTCACCAAATGCACCAACCACGCAAGATAGACCCGCTGGCAGAATACCCAAGGTGCTTTCCAAGAAATTTACCGCAGCACGAATGCTTAATGGGCGCACATGTTTATCCGCCAGGCGACAGTTAGTGAAATAAGCCTCGGGCAATAGAAGCTCAAACTCACATCCAGGCAGCAAAGAGGCGATTGGTTCTTGCATCGCATTTTGCCAACCAATCAAGCTCACGCCCCGCTCTTGTCTTGCGGGAGATTCTTCTTGCCATTTGAAGATTGGACAACCGCTTGGAGTGCTTAGTGCGGCAATAATGAAACGTGGGTCAGCCAAAACAGCAATTGTCTCAGACATGTCACGCAACTCTAGCTTGATATCCTTACCAGAGATGGCCGCAGTTGCCAAAGCTTCAGTCAAGATGCGAGTTTGGCAGTGCGAATGCGGCATCTGATCAATGCTATACAACCAAGGAACGATCGCCAATCGAGTATCGGTAGCAGCAACTGCGCTATGTAGGGCTTGTGCGGTTGACTCAATGATATTGACAGGCAAAGGGCCTGATGGAATCTGGTAGCGTGTGTGAGCAACAATCGGCAACGCTAAAAGCAGCGTATCCCACCCCTGCCCCTCGTGCTCCACCTTCATGGATTCAGCGAGGGTTTCGGCGATATCAGCAAGCACTTCAAATGCAACGGTATTGATACGAAAGGTTTGATCTAATGCGGCATCAATCACATTCTGGTTTTGACTCTTGAGCAGACGCATTAAACGGACATTTAAACGCTCTTCCCAAAATCGATCCTCAATCTGACTGCCAGAGGCCGCCAAAGAGATGGCATCTGCGACTAGCTTTTCCACTTCAGGCGAATTACGTTGCGAGGCTTTGGTGCGATGTACGGCCATTATTTTCTTTCTGCCCTTCTAAAGACTGGCTTATCCTCCTTAGATTCTGAGGCATAGTACTTGTACCCGTCCAAATTAAAACCTTTTAAATCGACTGGATCTGTAATGCGATTTTCCACCACGTATCGCGCCATCAGACCACGCGCGCGTTTGGCGTAAAAAGAAATAATCTTATATTTGCCGTCCTTGGCATCTTGAAACACCGGCGAAACAATTGGGCAATTTAAATCCTTGGACTGCAGGACTTTGAAATATTCTTCAGAGGCTAGATTCAGAAGTACAGGCTTCTTTTGCTTATCCAATATCTCTTTTAAGGCATCTGTCACCCGACTACCCCAAAAAGCGTAGAGATCTTTGCCTCTCGCATTCTTTAGCGCAGTACCCATCTCCAGACGGTAGGGTTGCATTAAATCCAAAGGCCTCAAAGCACCATAAAGGCCAGACAAAATTCGGATATGGTCTTGCGCAAACTGAACTGACTTTGCATCCAGGGTTTTAACGTCAAAACCATCATAGACATCCCCGTCAAATGCATAAATTGCCGGCTTACTGTTTTCTTCAGTGAATTTCTTAGACCAATCCCGATAGCGACCCACATTTAAGGCAGCCAATTGATCGGACAAGCCCATCAATTTAGCCACATCTTGTGGCGCCAACTTCTTTAAGTCAGCAATCAACTTGGCCGATTCAGAGACAAACTGAGGCAAGGTGGGCGCCTTAACCTTGACGGGGGTCTTGTAATCCAGGGATTTAGCAGGTGAAAGGACGATCAGCATGGCACAATTTGTTTATGTATTTTTACCATTCTAGCGACTACCGGTTAGATCCGCATTAATTGACAGACTGCCCCCACTCCTATATGAGCCCCTTAGCTAGCCCTTCCTTTCCGAGTCGCCTCCCACAGGTGGGAACTACGATCTTTACGGTCATGTCGGCGCTGGCTGCAGAACACAAGGCGATTAACCTTGGTCAAGGCTTTCCTGACTTTCCATGCGATCGCAAACTGATTACCGCTGTCAATCAAGCCATGTTGGCCGATCATAACCAATACCCTCCTATGATTGGTGTGACGGAGCTGCGCAATGGCATTAGTCAAAAGATAAAAAATTTATACGGCCACCAATACGACCCCGATTCTGAAATCACGATCACTGCCGGTGGAACGCAAGGCATTCTGACTGCAATACTCTCGTGCGTAAGCCCAGGCGATGAAGTGGTCATTATCGAACCAGCTTACGATAGCTATCGTCCTTCAATTGAATTGGCGGGCGGCAAGGCAATTAGCGTTTCATTATCAGTAATTCGCGATGAATCTGGTCAAGTTGCTTCTTATGAAATTCCTTGGGATGCATTAACAAAAGCAATACACCCCAAAACACGCTTACTCATTATCAATACGCCACATAATCCAACCGGCATGGTTTGGCAAAAAGAAGATCTAGAGCGCCTAGCGGACTTATTGCGCAACACATCCACACTGATATTGAGCGATGAAGTCTATGAACATATGGTGTACGACGGCGCCAGGCATCATAGCGTAGCCTCCCATCTAGAGCTAGCAGAAAGGAGCTTCCTGATCTCCAGCTTTGGCAAGACCTATCATGTCACTGGCTGGAAGGTGGGCTACGTTGCCGCACCACCGCTGTTGACAAAAGAGTTTCGCAAGGTTCACCAGTTCAATGTATTTACTGTCAATACTCCAATGCAATATGGATTGGCAAGTTACTTATCCAATCCAGAACACTATTTAAATCTGCCAAACTTTTACCAAGCTAAACGGGATTTTTTTAGAGCGGGTCTCGGTAAAACCAAATTCAAATTACTACCCACTCCTGGCACATACTTTCAATGTGTTGATTACTCAGCTTTAAATACTCCCCAAGCAAGCCTGAATGAGGCGGATTTTTGTAAATGGCTCACTACTGAAGTAGGTGTTGCTGCAATTCCAGTTTCTGCATTTTATGAAAAATCAACCGAGTCTAGTGTGATTCGTTTTTGTTTCGCCAAGCAAGAAGAAACGCTTACAAACGCTTTGCAACGCTTGGGTTCTATTTAGAGGAAATCATGGCACTCACCAAAACTACCAATAAGACAAACGTTCATTCCAAGAATGTGATTGATGTATATAGCTGGCCAACCCCGAACGGTCACAAAATCCACATCATGCTCGAAGAATGTGGCTACCGCCTGAATCGAGACTGGATTGCGCATCCAATTGATATTGGGGCTGGCGATCAATTTACCTCTAATTTTTTGAAAATCAGCCCCAATAACAAGATTCCAGCGATTGTTGACCCCAATGGTCCAGATGGCAAACCTATTAGCCTTTTTGAATCCGGCGCCATTCTCCTCTACCTAGCAGGAAAAACTGGCAAGTTTTTACCTCAAAACACTCGTGGCAAGTATGAAGTCCTCCAATGGCTAATGTTCCAAATGGGCGGACTAGGCCCCATGCTGGGACAAAACCATCATTTCAGAATCTACGCCCCCGAGAAGATTGAATATGCGATCAATCGCTACACCAACGAAGCCAAACGAATTTATGGCGTCCTAGATAAGCAACTGCAAGATAATGCTTATATAGCTGGGAATTCGTATTCAATTGCCGATATTGCGATTTATCCATGGACTCGTAACTGGAAAAATCAGGGAATTGATATCAATGAGTATCCGCACTTTAGAAAATGGTTTGAAAAAGTTGGTGCGCGACCTGCGGTAAAGCGTGGTTGCGAAGTATTAACAGCGTTACGCAAGCCTTTGCACGATGACAAGGCGAGAGAGCAGTTATTTGGTTCAACCCAGTATCAAAAGAGGAAATAAGATGAGCATTCAATCAGTAGGCGTTATTGGCGCAGGCACCATGGGTAACGGCATTGCACAAGTGTGCGCTGTTGCTGGGATAGATGTGGTGATGGTTGATATCAATGAAGCAGCGGTGCAACGCGGGCTTGATCAAATTAGCAAAAGCTTAGATCGACTTGTTAAAAAAGAAACATTAACTGTTGAAGCGAAAGAAACCGCCCTAAAACGTATTAAAGGTAGTACCTCTTACGCTGATTTCAAAGGACTCGGTTTAGTCATTGAGGCGGCGACTGAGAACCAAGCTATTAAAGAAAAGATATTGAAGCAGGTCGATGAGATTGTGAGCAAAGACACCATCATTGCCACCAACACCTCTTCACTATCCATCACTAAACTCGCGGCACTAGACTCCAATCCGCAACGATTTATTGGGATGCACTTCTTCAATCCTCCTCCGCTAATGGCTTTGGTGGAAGTAATTCGTGGACTACAAACCAGTGACGCAACCCATGCCGCAATTATTGAAATGGCTAAGCGAGTAGGCAAAGAGCCTATCACGGTTAAGAATTCACCAGGCTTTGTAGTTAACCGCATCTTATTGCCAATGATTAATGAAGCCTTCTTTGTTCTATCAGAGGGTCTTGCGAGCCCAGAAGATATTGACGCTGGCATGAAGCTTGGGTGCAACCAGCCTATTGGTCCACTGGCATTAGCAGACCTCATTGGTTTGGATACTTGCCTAGCGGTAATGGAAGTCTATTTTGAAAACTTCAGTGATTCCAAATATCGCCCATGCCCACTGCTTCGCGAAATGGTTGCAGCCGGATATCTCGGACGCAAAACTGGCCGCGGTGTGTATACATACGACAAATAAATTGAATAGCTAAATTTTTATAAACCCCACTTTTTTAAAATCGTGAATCCAATCCCGCCCCTCGTTCGCAAACTCGCTTATGCCGGCCTCATTCCATTCATTGGCCTAGCACTCATGGTGCAATTAGCACCAACCCCCATCAATTACTTAAGCGCTGAATCATTAGCGGGTTATGGCGCGGTCATTACTTCGTTCATGGGTGCATTGCACTGGGGTGCTAACATGCATCTATTAGGCAAAGCACCTGCGGGAGACCGCTGGGAAGATCGCAATGCCTGGATTTGGGGCGTGATTCCAGCATTGGTTGCATGGGTTGCATTACATATTTACATCCCAGTTGGGCTGTTAATCATGGCTTCAACCTTAATCATTCAACGCAATATTGATCAAAATACTTATCAGTATTACTTTTCTGATGAAGGCGCACGCTCCGCATTTATGACGATGCGCAATCGCTTGACCTATATTGCCGCAGCCTGCCTAACTTGGGCATCTTTAGTCATCCTATTTATTCAAGCATGAAGCAATGAGCGGTCTTTTTGATAGCGCCCCGCCTCCACCTTTAGCGGAAGCACTGCGTCCAAAAACGATCGAGGAGGTTATTGGACAAACGCATTTACTAGCAAATGGCAAGCCACTAAATCTCGCCTTTGCTTCAGGCAAGCCCCATTCAATGATTTTGTGGGGCCCTCCGGGTGTTGGCAAGACAACGTTGGCACGTCTTTCAGCCAAAGCGTTTGACCGGGAATTCATTGCCATCTCCGCAGTGCTTGCTGGCGTAAAAGAAATTCGCGAAGCCATTGAGCAAGCCCAGCAAAATATGGCGCAATACGGCAAACAAACTATTTTGTTTGTTGATGAAATTCACCGCTTTAACAAAAGCCAGCAGGATGCCCTACTACCCCATGTCGAGTCAGGCTTGTTCACATTCATTGGCGCGACTACTGAAAACCCCTCTTTTGAAGTGAACTCTGCGCTTTTGTCTCGTGCTCAAGTTTATGTACTTAAATCCCTCGCACCCAATGAGCTCAAATCACTCTTTGATCGCGCGCATCAACATGCAATGCCAGAGGTGCAATTCGATCAAGCCGCAATCGATACACTGATCGCCAATGCGGATGGCGATGCGCGTCGCTTGCTAAACCTTGTTGAGCAAGTACGTAATGCTGCTCTTGCACCAAACACCAATATTTCAGTTATTAATCAAACATTTATTGAAAATGCACTGAGCTCGCAAGCACGCCGCTTTGATAAAGGCGGCGATCATTTTTACGATCAAATCTCCGCCTTACACAAGTCTGTACGAGGATCCAATCCGGATGCGGCTTTGTATTGGTTCTGCCGCATGCTCGATGGTGGCGCCGACCCCCGCTATCTTGCCAGGCGCATTATCCGCATGGCCTGGGAAGATATTGGTCTTGCCGACCCTAGAGCCATGCAATTGGCCAATGATGCAGCCCAAACCTATGAGAGATTAGGCTCGCCTGAAGGCGAACTAGCCCTAGGGCAGGCTGTGGTTTATCTCGCTGTGGCATCAAAAAGCAATGCTAGCTATAACGCCTTTAATGCCGCACGTGCTTATGTGGCAAAAGATCAATCCAGGCCAGTCCCCAATCATCTGCGTAACGCCCCAACCAAACTCATGAAAGAATTGGGGCACGGCAAAGAGTACCGCTACGCTCATGATGAACCCCATGGCTATGCAGCTGGTGAAAGCTATTTACCAGAAGGCATGCAAGAGCCGCATTGGTACGAACCAGTCGAACGCGGCCTTGAAACCCAGATCAAAGAAAAATTAGCCTTCCTAAAAAAGCTGGACGAAGAGTACAAAAAGAAATAAAACAAGAGGCAATATAAAAAGCGAAAGGCAAATCCGGCGATGAATATGACTGAAAAGATTGTAGCCACCTTTTATTACGACATTGTTTCGCCTTTCGCATATCTCTACATAAAGCAAAGACAGCGCCTAGAGAATAAAGTTGATATCAAACCCATTCCCGTGCTTTTGGGTGGTCTTCTGCGAGCCACAGACAATAAGGGGCCTGGAGAAGTTGCTGCAAAGCGTCCGCACACGTATCAATTTTGCGTCTGGCAAGCGGAAAAGTTAGGAATCCCCTTTCAATTTCCTGAGCATCACCCATTTATGACAGTGGCGGCACAAAGATTGCTAGTCGAACAAAATGCTGATTGGCCTATGGTTGAGAAAGCGTTTGATTATGTTTGGGTGGAGGGTAAAGACCCCAATCTATCTTGGTCAGAGTTTTGCAAATATCTTGACCTTCCAAGTGGCACACCCAAACCTGAAAATCCAGAGGTAAAAGCAAAGTTGATTGCCAATACCAATCAAGCTAAGACAGATGGCGCTTTTGGTGTGCCCGCATTGATACTGAATGGGCATTGTTTTTGGGGTGTTGATACCATTGATTGGGTGCTGGATTACCTGGCAAGACCTGGTATGTTTGATGAGGCTGCATACGCCCATGCGGGTAATATCCCTAGCGGCCTGAGCTAAGCGCAATACAATTAGGCACAACCTATTTTCAAATTGTTTAAGGAGTTTATATGCGTAAGCTTTTAGCCACTTTCGTCTTGGCTGCTAGTTGCCTCATTAGTCAAAATGTTTTTGCAGGCCCAAAAGTTGAGTTCAAAACTACGATGGGCAACTTTGTTGTTGAATTAGATGATGTAAAAGCTCCAAAAACTACAGCAAACTTTTTGAACTACGTAAAAGGTGGTTTTTACAACGGGACCATATTTCATCGCGTCATTGATGGCTTCATGATTCAAGGTGGTGGCTTTACTCCTGACTTAGTACAAAAACCAACGAATTCCCCTGTCGCTTCTGAAGCGCAAAATGGCTTGAAAAATAATCGCTACACCATTGCAATGGCTCGCACATCCGATCCCGATTCAGCTACTTCACAATTTTTTATTAATGTGAATGACAATGCCGCGTTGGACTACCCAAACGCCATGGGCAATGGGTATACCGTTTTTGGCAAAGTGATTTCTGGCACACAAACCATTGATGCCATTCGTAAAATCCCCACCATGGTTGCACCCGCTCCCCGTATGGGCAGAATGGCCGATGTTCCAAGCAAGACTGTCACCATTGAATCCGCGACGATTCTGAAGTAACTGAAAGTCTCTAGGTAAGCCGCGATGATTTTGCTAGATGATGCGCAAAGTACCGCGGCCCAACCTACCAGCCGCCTCTACGAAGATGTTTTGCAATACTGGCGCGTTCTGCCAAGCGACGATATTGATGCTGACTTAGCCAATACCAAGGCCTGTCTGACTGAAATATCCGCCGCTCTTGCAAAGGGCGAATATGTTGTAGCAGCTTTTGCATATGAGTTTGGTAGGCAAATTCATAAGCTACCTATTCGGAATGCATCAGATGAACCACACCCTTTAATCGAGGCATGGTCTTTTGCGAATTTCAAGAAATTGTCAAAAGCTCAGGTTGATGAGCTCATCGCGAGCAAGCTAACTCAATTAGAAGCAAGCCAACAATATGCTGGCGTCCTCAATGTTTGTGAATCCTTATCTGAAGAACAATTTACGAGGGATATTGCGACTATTCAAGAGTACATTCGTAATGGTGATAGCTATCAGGTCAACCACACCTATCGCATTCATGGAGAAACTTATGGCGCGCCACTTGCTTTGTATGACCGCCTGCGCGATCGCCAGCCCGGCAGGTTTGGCGCATACGTAGAGCATCGCGACAAGTATTTACTCTCGCAGTCACCCGAACTCTTTATCGCACGCGAAGGCAACATCATTAAGGCCATGCCCATGAAAGGCACTGCTAGCGCTTTAACTGATGTTGCGAGCGCACTCTCAGAGGACCCTAAAAATCAGGCAGAGAATGTCATGATTGTTGATTTGCTACGCAATGATCTCAGTCGCATTTCTTTACCAGGCACCGTTACCGTTCCGAACTTATTTGAAGTTGCAAGACATGGCGATGTACTGCAGATGACTTCCACCGTACAGGGGCAGATAAAGCCCGATACGACCCTATTTAATATTTTGCATGCCGTTTTTCCTTGTGGCTCCGTTACTGGAGCACCCAAAAAACGCAGCATGGAAATCATCCAAGAATTAGAGTCCGAAGATCGCGGATATTATTGTGGTGCACTTGGGTGGCTAGATCCTAATGGCAATTTTGCATTTAGTGTCCCAATTCGGACGGTTGAAATTGAGCGGGACCATAAAACTAAGGCATCCCATTTCACGCTCGGGGTTGGCGCCGGAATTACCAATGACTCAGATGCATCACAGGAATGGCGGGAGTGTCACATTAAGTCTGCCTTCTTAAAGAATTTACCAAGCTCTGTTGGCTTATTTGAAACAATTGCAATCAATAAAGGAATGCCTTTGCGATTGCAAGCACACCTAAAGCGCATGCAGTCCTCTTGCATCGCATTGGGTATCACATTCGACTCTGCGCTTGCTCAAAAGTTAATACTAAATACCTGTAGTAGCCTTGATAAAAACTTATCACATCGATTACGGCTAAACCTCTCTGCTAGCGGTGAACTTTCTGTGATAACTGCTGTAGCTCCTCCTATTACTGAGTCAGTCAAAATATTTTGGGCAAAAGATATTCTTGCGGGCGATACAACCATGTTCTCAGGCGATGCATTACTGCGCCATAAAACAACAAATCGCGCTCTTTATGATCAAGCCTGGCAAGGTGCTGTTAAGTTAGGTGGGTTTGACGCCCTTTTTGTAAATGAGCAAGGCTTTGTTACCGAGGGGGGCAGATCCAGCCTCTTCATTAAACCGGTTGGCAGCGCTGAATGGCTAACACCCCCTGTTTCTGCTGGTTTATTGCCTGGGGTTATGCGTGCAGCCGTACTTTCCGACCCTCAAATTAATGCCCGTGAAGCCAACCTGACTATTAAAGATGTTTCAATAGCAGAAGAGATTATGCTTAGCAATGCTCTTCGCGGAACAATCAAAGCCCATTTTTAGAAAGTTTGCATGAAGTACTGCCCTAACTGCGCAGCTGTACTCACCATCAAGATTCCAGTGGATGATTCTCGCGAGCGCCATGTTTGCGATGCCTGCGGCAGTATTCATTATCAAAACCCGCGCAATGTCGTAGGCAGCATTCCCGTATACGGCGATCAAATACTCCTCTGTCGCCGGGCGATTGAGCCACGTCATGGCTTTTGGACGCTGCCCGCAGGGTTTATGGAGCTCGGTGAAAGCACAAGTCATGGTGCCGCACGCGAAACTTTTGAAGAGGCGGGAGCTACTGTTGTGATTGGTCCACTTTATTCATTATTGAATGTGCCGCATGCAGAACAAGTGCATCTCTTTTATTTAGCAAAGATGACCAGCCCAGAATTTTCAGCTGGCGAAGAAAGTTTAGAAGTCGGGCTTTTTTATGAGCACGAAATTCCCTGGAAAGAACTGGCCTTTCCTACCGTCAAACAAACTCTGGAGTGGTTTTTTGCCGATCGTGCCGCTGGCAAGCTAGAAACCGGCAAAGAATTCCATGTGCGTAGTCGCGATGTTTTGCCATCGGAACGAATTTAAGTTGACATGGGGCAAATTGTTTGGCTTGGACCTAACGATCCTTTTCCAAATCCACTCCTAGAGGCGGATCCTGACCCCAGTGTTCCTGGCCTGATTGCTGTTAGTGAAAATATTTATCCTGGCCAGCTCGAGCGCGCTTATCAACAAGGGATTTTTCCCTGGTACTCCGATAACCAACCGATTCTTTGGTGGTCGCCAGACCCTAGAATGGTTTTAAGGCCAACTCAATTTAAATGCAGCGAGTCCTTACGAAAAATCATTCGCTCGTTTTTTCAAAACCCATCATCTCAGTTATTGGTCGATCATGATTTCGGGTCTGTTATCCGCGCATGCGCCACAAGTACTCGCAAAGATCAGCAAGGCACATGGATTACCCATGAGATTATTGATTCATATACGGCACTGCATGAACAAGGAAATGCCCATAGCATTGCGATCATGGAAGATGGTCATCTGACTGGCGGCCTCTACTGCGTCTCATTTGGCGCGATGGTGTTTGGCGAGTCCATGTTCAGCCGCAAAACCAATGCGTCCAAAATTGCTTTGGCTGCGCTTAGCGCTTGGTGCATCGCCAATAAAGTTTGTATGATCGACTGTCAACAGGAAACGGCGCACCTACTCTCTTTAGGGGCAGCTCCTATCCCAAGGCAAGACTTTTTAGAGCAACTGCAAAAATCCTTAAATCAAACTAATATTGAGAAATCTTGGATATTTGATAAAGCGATCTTGCATCACTGGCTATGACCCAGATTAAAGAACTTCCTCTGACCACCCTGCAGTTTTATGCTACTGCTCCTTACGAATGTAGCTACCTTCCCAATAAGACGGCACGCTCTCAGGTTGCCACGCCATCGCACTTAATCAATGCCGATGTTTATAGCGATTTATTGCATGCTGGTTTTAGACGAAGTGGTTTATACACCTACCGACCATATTGCGATGAATGCAGGGCCTGTATTGCTACGCGCATTCTGGTTGACCAATTTATGCCAACACGAGCCCAGCGCCGCACCCAAAAAAAACACATAGGCCTTGAGGCCACAGTTCTCAATCTTGGTTACCAAGAAGAACATTACCAACTTTATCAACACTATCAAACCGAACGTCATGCCGGTGGTGACATGGATAGCGATGATCAAGATCAGTATATGCAGTTCTTATTGCAAAGCCGTGTGAACTCCCGCATTGTTGAGTTTAGAGATGGTCCTCATGACCCCCATCCTGGTCGCTTGCGCATGGTGAGCATGATTGACATTCTGGAGCAAGGTATCTCCTCGGTCTATACCTTTTACGACACCTCAAGCCCCTCAGCAAGCTATGGTAGCTACAGCATTTTGTGGCAAATAGAACAAGCGCGCTCTTTAGGTTTGCCTTATCTTTATCTTGGCTACTACATTAAGGAGAGTGAGAAGATGTCTTACAAGATCAAATATCAACCCATGGAGGGTTTGGTAGATGACCATTGGCAAAAGCTATCTGAGTCATAATATCGAACCATGATCTATCGTTACTCTCTTCTGCGTCCCTGGCTGTTTTGCATAGACCCTGAAAAAGCCCACAATCTAACCCTCAATAATTTAGATCGCGCGCAACGTTGGGGGCTTTTAGATCGCCTCATCACCAAACCTATTAATGATCCGCAGCTTCTTTGCGGAATCGAGTTTCCCAACCCAGTGGGTCTTGCTGCTGGATTAGATAAGGATGGCAAACACATCGATGCGCTGGCCGCTCTGGGGTTTGGCTTCTTAGAAATTGGCACCGTTACACCCAAACCACAACCTGGTAATCCGAAGCCACGTATGTTTCGCCTCCCAGAAGCACAGGCCATCATTAATCGCATGGGCTTTAATAATGATGGCGTTGATGCTTGCGTAGCTAGAGTGCGTCGCTCGAAGTTTTGGCAAAGTGGCGGTGTTCTTGGTTTGAATATTGGCAAGAACGCTAGCACCCCTATTGAAGAAGCGTCCCGCGATTACGTTCTGGCAATGGAAGCCGTTTATGAAATCGCCACTTACATTACTGTGAATATTTCTTCACCCAACACACAAAATTTGCGTGCGCTTCAAGGTGAAGAAATGCTCCGCGAATTATTAAGTAGCCTTGATGAAGCTAGAAAGAAACTGGCTGATCGCCATGGCGTGCGTAAACCACTTTTTTTAAAAATCGCACCCGATTTAGATCATGACGACATCAATCTCATCGCCGACCTTTTGATGGAATTTGGAATCGATGCAGTCATCGCTACCAACACCACAATCTCTCGTGATGCGGTTCAAGGGATGGAATTTGGCGCCGAAACTGGCGGACTATCTGGCGCACCAGTTCGCAATCTCTCGAATACTGTGATCAGGGCCTTAAAGGCGAGGCTCGGCAATCAACTGCCCATTATTGGTGTTGGCGGCATTCTGTCCGGCGCTGACGCCAGGGAAAAAATCATGACTGGAGCAAGCCTTGTTCAGCTTTACAGCGGCTTGATTTATCGTGGACCCGATTTGGTCTATGAGTGCGCTAAAGCCCTAAGGCAACCCTAATACAGGTCATAAACCCCCTGAATTAATGCTGGGCTGTCCATAAAATTGGATTTCATAATATGCAATTTCATATGAAATCGCTACAATGAGACCCATGAGCACGAGCAAAACCGTCAAAACCCCAAAA
>CAZHWF010000017.1:0-9761 GCA_964536365.1 uncultured Polynucleobacter sp. | reverse complement strand
TGAAATCGCTACAATGAGACCCATGAGCACGAGCAAAACCGTCAAAACCCCAAAACCTACTGGCGAGGTCGGAAAAACCGCCATTCAGGTAGTTGAGCGCATGATGAATTTGCTCGATGCACTAGCAGAACATGAAGAATCCAGCAGCCTGAAAAGCCTTGCTGAGATCACTGGCCTTCACCCCTCTACTGCCCATCGCATCTTAAATGACATGGTGGCATGTCGCTTGGTTGAACGTGGTGATGGGGGCACTTATCGCCTTGGCTTAAAACTATTAGAGCTGGGCAATCTAGTTAAAGCACGTTTATCGGTACGTGAAGCAGCGCAAATGCCTATGCGCACTCTGCACAAATTAACTGGCGAGACAGTAAACCTCTCTGTACGCCAAGGCGACGAGATTGTTTATGTTGATCGCGCTTACAGCGAACGCTCTGGAATGCAAGTGGTTCGTGCCATTGGTGGTCGCGCCCCGTTGCACCTCACCTCAGTTGGCAAACTTTTCTTAGCGAGTGATGATGCTAGCCAAGTTCGCGCCTATGTCACCCGCACTGGTTTATCGGGACATACCCGCAATAGCATTACCAATCCAGCCAAACTAGAAACCGAACTAAATCAAGTTCGCAAAGTGGGTAGCGCACGTGATGACGAAGAATTAGAACTTGGCGTTAGTTGCCTTGCAGCGGCAATCCTGGATGACACCGGAAAATTGGTTGCCGGCCTGTCATTAAGCGCCCCAACCGACCGTATTCAGGCGGATTGGCTACGTGCGCTTCAAGATACAGCACTGCAGATCTCCAAGGGAATGGGCTATAAACCAAAATCTGCCGAGCCAGGCTCAACCACTTAATTTAGAAGCATTAATTAAGTTACATCAAGCGACGAATCGGATGCGCACCACCTGGCATGCGCTCATACCAGTCCCGCACACGTACCGCATCAGCAAAGCGTGATTGCGTACCAACAGAATCTAAAAAGACTAGTAGTAGCGGCGTGTTATTTACTCTAGCTTGCATCACTAGGCATTTACCTGCCGCATTAATAAAGCCAGTCTTTTGTAGACCGATATTCATATCACCAGAACGCACCAAACGATTAGTATTTAAAAACTTTTGCGGACGCTTGGCTATCACCATCGTTAAATCTGGCCACGTGGAAAACTCGCGGATCATCTTGTATTGATACGCAGCACTTAACATGCGTGTGAGGTCTTCTGCCGAAGCCACATTCTCGCTCAACAGTCCAGTCGGATCAGCAAAGTGAGAATGGTCCATACCCAACTCTTTTGCTTTACGGTTCATAGCGTCCACAAAGGCTGGAACACCTCCGGGATAATTTCTTCCCAAGGTATATGCAGCGCGGTTTTCAGAGGACATCAATGCCAAGAGTAACGCCTCTTCTCGTGTGAGAACTGTACCACCAGCCAAACGTGAAGTGCGATAGCTACGCACATCATCGGCATTAATTACCAAGGTTTCATCAAGAGGAAGTTTGGAATCTAAAACTACCATCGCTGTCATCAACTTTGTGATTGAAGCGATAGGCAAACTCACCGACGGATTCTTTTCAAAATAGACTTCTTTCGTATCTTGATTTACCACCATTGCAACGCTTGACTTGAGGCTAAGCTCATCGTGCTGCCCACGCAAACCTAGAGCGGTTGCAAATGATGGTCTTGCAGGAACAACGGGTTCTGCTGAGCGCGTTACTGTAACGCGAACGGTCTTGGGTTTTTTGGTGGATTTATTACTAGTCTTAGCTGTATTTTTGGCGGATGTCTTAGGGGTGGTGGTGGTGGCCTTGGCAGGTGCTTTAGCCGTCTGCTTATCTTTATCTTTGCTGTTAGCAATAGCTGGCGCACTTACCAAGGTGCTTACTGCAAAAATCGCCCCTAGGGCTAGAAGCCAAAAACGGTTCAAACGCATCCCAAAATACCTTCAAAAACTTTCAATATACGGAATGATAATTAATTTCCTAAAGGGAGGCAGATTTATTAGCCCAAATTTAGATTACGCATTCCACTAAATCAACACCCTACTCCGCAATCGTCGCCACAGTATTGGTTTGGCGAGCATTCACTAATACAACACCTGTCATTGTCAAGCACAGTCCAGCAGCCATCATTAAGGTGAAGGGCTCATCAAATAATAGCCAAGCCATGACCGCAGTTGTTGGCGGAGTTAAATACAACAAGCTCGTTACCTTGGTTGCCGCCCCTTTACGAATCATCATGAAGAGCAAGCTAATTGATCCAATGGATAGCGGGAAAATAGCCCAGAGAAGCGCACCAATCACAGAAGCATTCCAAACCATCTCGCCCGACTCAAATAAATACATGCAAACAAAGCACAACACAGCTGAAACACCAAACTGAATCGATGATCCCGCGCGTAAATCAAAAACTGGGCAGAACTTCTTTTGATACAAAGTGCCAAACGTAATGGAGAGTAAACCAATGAAGGCTAGCAAATAACTCGCTAGCGGTATATGCGCAAATCCGATTTTTTCCGCGACAACTAATGCAACACCAGCAAAACCAAAACCCAAACCTATCCATTGGCGCGACGTTACCTTCTCAGAAATCCAAGCAGCAAACCAGGCCGTAATAATTGGCTGTAAGCCAACAATAATCGCGACCAAGCCAGCGGTCATGCCTAGTCGAACCGCAAACCATACTCCCAGCAAATAGCCGAACTGCAATAAGATGCCGGCAATAGCGATATGCTTAATTTGAGGCCATGCAGGCCAAGTGATTTTCCATACCAAGCTTAGTGCTGCCATAGCGGCTAAAACCCCTGAGAAGCGCCAGAACAGGAAGGTTGCTGGCTCAACATAAGGCATCGCTAATCGCGCAATTACGAACCCGGTACTCCAGATGAGCACAAAGATCGGGGCAATAGCGTTATCAAGCGAAAGCTTCATGGGTAACTTACTGAAATTATTGAGATTTTTAATGCCTGTCTATCGAGACCTGTCATTTTAGGCTCTTTTCTCAAATGCCCTACTTTGCACTATGAGTGAAGATTTTATGTTGCAATGCAACATGATTGGACTATAATGAACTAAAGAGTAAATTAAAAGATAAACAAAAGAAAAAGCAAACCAAATCCAAGCTAGAAAACTTCTAAGCGATAGAAAACGGAAGGAATAAAAAATGAACTTAACTCCAGAACAAATTGCAGCAGCGCAAAAAGCAAATTTAGAAACCTTGAGTGGTTTAACCAATCAAGCCTTGCAAAGCATTGAAAAATTGGTTGAGCTGAATATGCATATCGCCAAACAAAGTTTGAGCGACAGTATGAATAGCGCCAAGAAAGCGCTTGAAGTAAAAGATATTCAACAATTGCTCGCACATCAAGCTGAGGCGGTACAGCCTATGGCAGAAAAAATTATGGCTTATAGCCGTCATTTATATGAATTGGCACACGAAACTCAAAATAGCTTTACGAAGTCAGCCGAAAAAGAATTTCAAGCCGGTCAAAAGAAGATCAATTCTTTAGTTGAAGAGTGGACCAAGAATGCCCCAGTAGGCTCTGATGCTGCTGTTCAAGCGATGAAACAAGCCATCGCCTCTGCTAACAATGTATTTGAAACTAGCCAAAAAGCTGTTAAGCATGCAGTTGAAGTTGCGCAAACCAATCTCAACAGCGCCACTGAAACAGTATTAAAAGCCGCAGACACAGCAAGCAAAGCAGCTAAAAAGAAATAATATTCATAAGAGGTAATACAGATACCAAGTGCTACATTGCTTGGTAATGCAAAAGCCCCGAGGTTATCGGGGCTTATCTTTTACATGCCTATCGAAAACTAGAATTGCTTAGGATTTCTTTTTAACTGGCGGTAAATCCGTGCAATGTCCATGCGCTGCTTCAGCAGCAAGTCCAACTGACTCGCCTAAGGTTGGATGCGGATGAATTGTCTTACCAATATCCACTGCATCGGCACCCATTTCAATGGCAAGACATACCTCACCAATTAAATCTCCAGCATGAGTGCCAACAATGCCGCCACCAATAATGCGATGGCTTGCAGCATCAAAGATCAACTTGGTGAAACCTTCATCACGACCATTGGCAATCGCACGTCCACTAGCCGCCCAAGGGAATAATCCCTTTTCATAGGCAATCCCCTGTGCCTTGCATTGCTCTTCTGTTAAACCTGCCCATGCCACTTCAGGATCGGTGTATGCAACAGATGGAATTTGCTTGGCATCAAAGTAGGATTTTTCACCAGCAGCAGCTTCAGCAGCCACATGACCTTCGTGAACTGCCTTATGCGCCAACATGGGCTGACCTACCAAGTCGCCAATGGCAAAAATGTTTGGAACATTTGTACGCATTTGCTTGTCTACAGAAATAAAGCCGCGTTCATCCACCTGCACCCCTGCTTTGTCAGCATCAATCTTTTTACCATTTGGAGTGCGACCTACCGCAACCAAAACCAAATCATAAGTTTGCGGTTCAGCAGGTGCATTGTCACCCTCAAAGCTCACTTGAATGCCATCAGACGTCACTTCAGCCTTAGCAGCGCGCGTTTTGAGCATGATCTTTTCAAAACGTCCGGTATTGAACTTTTCCCAGACCCTCTCTAAATCACGATCTGCACCAGCCATCAAGCCATCCATCATTTCCGCGATGTCAATGCGCGAACCCAGCGTGCTGTATACAGTAGCCATCTCTAAACCAATAATGCCGCCACCAATTACCAGCATGCGTTTTGGAATACTCTTGAGCAATAAGGCACCAGTGCTGTCCACAATGCGTGGGTCTTCTGGCAAGAATGGCAATTTCACTGGCTGACTACCGGCAGCAATGATGGCTTTCTGAAAACGCACCACCTCTTTTTTGCCAGTTAGATCTTGTCCAGGGCCATCTGTTAATTCGACTTCAACATGATTAGCATCCAAGAACTTGCCCAGGCCGCGCACCACTTTCACTTTGCGCGCTTTGGCCATGCCGGCAAGACCACCTGTCAACTTCGCGATAACGGATTCTTTATAACCACGCAATTGATCGATCTCGATCTTGGGCGCCCCAAAGGTAATGCCATGCTTAGCCATAGTTTTAACTTCATCCATCACCGCAGTCGTATGCAGTAAGGCTTTAGATGGAATGCAACCTACGTTTAAGCAAACACCACCCAATGTTGGATAGCGCTCGACTAAAACCGTATTCATTCCTAAATCAGCACTACGAAATGCCGCGCTGTAGCCACCAGGGCCAGCACCAAGCACTAGTACTTCGCACTCATGATCTACGGCACCACTGTACTGACCTGCGATTGGCGCTGGCACTAGGGTTGGCTTAGCCGCTGCCGCAGTTGGCTTGGTTGTTACTTCTGTTGTTACTTCGGTTTTTGCTTGTGTTGAAACTTGCGCCGCCCCACTAGCTTCGATTTCAGCGATGACAGAACCTTTGCTGACTTTGTCACCCAACTTCACTGCAATGCTGGTTACAGTACCGGCAGCATCGGCTGGGACTTCCATGGTTGCTTTATCGGATTCGAGAACCAATAAGGGCTGCTCTTTTTCAATTACATCGCCAACTTTTACAAGCACCTCAATAACTGGCACATCTGAATAATCACCAATATCTGGGACGAGAATGGTTTGCTTAGCCATAGACCCCCCTTACAGACTTGCACGACGGAAGTCGGCCAAGAGCTGAGCGATATACACATTAAAGCGTGTAGCAAGCGCACCATCGATTACACGATGATCTGCAGATAAAGACAGTGGGCAAATGAGGCGCGGTACAAACTGCTTACCATCCCAAACTGGTTTCATAGCGGCCTTACTGACACCTAAAATAGCTACCTCTGGAGCATTGACGATTGGTGAGAAGTAAGTTCCACCGATGCCGCCCAGAGAGGAGATAGTGAAGCTAGCGCCCTGCATTTGATCTGGCTTTAATTTGCCATCACGCGCAAGCGCAGCCAACTCTGAAGTTTCTTTAGCCAACTCAAAAATACCTTTCTTATCAGCATCTTTAATTACGGGCACAACCAATCCTGTTGGCGTATCTGCCGCAAAGCCAATGTTGAAATATTTCTTGAGAATCAGATCATCGCCATCCAAGGAGCTATTGAACTCTGGATATTTCTTCAGCGCTGCTACAGCGGCTTTCATTAAGAAGGCGAGCATTGTAATCTTGATGCCCTTCTTTTCATTCTCCTTATTAGTGAGAACGCGGAAGGCCTCTAAATCGGTAATGTCCGCATCTTCGTGATACGTCACCGCCGGAATCATTACCCAATTGCGACCTAAGTTGGCCGCAGTAAGCTTCTTGATACGGTTAAGCGGCTGACGCTCAATTTCACCAAACTTGGTGAAATCCACTTTTGGCCAAGGAATGAGATTGAGGCCGCCTAAGCTGCCTCCACTTGCAGCAGCGCCTGAATTGCCAGCACCACCACTCATGGCGGCTTTTACAAATGCTTGAACGTCCTCTTGGGTAATGCGACCTTTGGGACCGGAACCTTTAACTTGATCAATAGTGACGCCAAGCTCTCGCGCAAACTTGCGAACTGACGGACTTGCATGACTTACCGCAGTCTCTACAACAGGCGGAGTATTGCTTATTGGAGGGGGAGCTGGCGCTCTCGCAATCGGGGGCTCAACAGCTTTTGGCGCGGGCGCTGCTGGTGCAGGTGAAGTGGCTACAGGGGCAGGTGCTGGTGTAACACCGGATGCCTCACCTTCCAATACCAAAACTACCGATCCTTCAGAAAGATTGTCACCAACCTTGACTTTAACTTCTTTGACAACGCCAGAGTGCGATGAAGGCACATCCATGGTTGCTTTATCAGATTCGAGCACGACAATAGATTGCTCTTTCTCAACCTTATCGCCTGCCTTAACCAATACTTCGATCACCGGCACATCTTTATAGTCGCCGATATCCGGGACCTTGATTTCTATTATTTGACTCATGGTATTTATCTCTTATCAAACCGTCATTGGGTTTGGTTTAGTGGTGTCGATGTCATATTTCTTAATCGCTTCCGCAAGCTTAGAGCGATCAAGCTGACCTGAGTCAACCAAAGATCTCAAAGCAGTGAGAACTACCCAACGACGATCTACTTCAAAGAAGTCACGCAGTTTTTCGCGAGTATCGGAGCGACCAAAACCATCAGTACCCAAGACTTCGTAGCGACGGCCCATATGCTGGATTGCTGGTCGAATTTGCTCCGCAAACAAACGTACGTAGTCGGTAGCGGCAATCACTGGACCTGTCGTGTCTTTGAGGCATTTTTCAACATGCGAGAGTGTTGGCGCCGCAGCTGGATTTAAGAGGTTGCTTCGATGAACGGCATTCCAGTCGCGGCCCAGCTCAGTAAAGCTTGGACAACCCCATAAATCCGATGCGATACCCCAATCTTTATGCAAAATCTCTGCCGCTTCAATCACTTCGCGGAAGATGGTTCCAGAACCTAATAATTGAACGCGTAATTTCGCATTATTCTCGCCAACTGACTTAAGCTTGTACATCCCTTTAATGATGTCTTTTTCAGCGCCTTTGGGCATTGCTGGATGAGCGTAATTCTCATTCATCAAGGTAACGTAGTAATAAACGTCCTCTTGGACCTCCAGCATACGACGCATGCCATCTTGAATCACTACGGCTAATTCAAAAGAGAATGTTGGGTCGTAACTAATGCAGTTTGGAATCGCACCACTCCATAGATGACTATGGCCATCTTCATGCTGCAAGCCTTCGCCATTCAACGTGGTTCTACCAGCAGTGCCGCCCAGCAAGAAACCGCGGCTACGCATATCACCCGCCGCCCACGCTAAGTCGCCAATACGCTGGAAGCCAAACATGGAGTAGAAAATGTAAAACGGCAGCATCGGAACGCCATGCGTAGAGTAAGAAGTTGCTGCGGCGATCCAGTCACACATGCCACCCGCTTCATTAATGCCCTCTTGCAGAATTTGACCAGTTTTATCTTCTTTGTAGAACATCAATTGATCGTGATCTTCTGGCGTATACAGCTGACCCAATTGATTCCAGATACCCAGTTGTCGGAACATACCTTCCATACCAAAGGTGCGGGACTCGTCAGGGACAATAGGAACCACACGCTTACCAATTACCTTATCGCGCACTACGGTATTGAGAAGGCGGACAAATGCCATCGTTGTTGAAATCTCACGACCTTCGGTTGTCGCCTCTAACAAGGGCGCAAAGGCATCTAACGATGGCACCGGCAAACTCTCTGCTTTAGCGCGTCGTTGCGGCAAGTAACCACCCAACTCTTGACGACGCGCCTTCACGTATTCCAGCTCTGGGCTACCATCGGCAAATTTCACTAAAGGCATTTCATCCAGCTGCTCGTCTTTTACTGGAATCTCGAAACGATCACGGAAACGACGCACGTCATCCGCATTCATCTTCTTCGCTTGGTGAGCAATATTCATCGCTTCACCAGAACTACCCATGCCGTAACCCTTAATGGTGTGAGCCAAAATTACGGTTGGCTGATCTTTGTGATTTACCGCCGCATGAAATGCTGCATAGACCTTATGTGGATCATGACCGCCTCGATTGAGCTGCCATATCTCATCATCGCTCCAGTCGCTCACAAGCGCTTTGAGTTCAGGCGTGTTAAATACGATCTCGCGTACATAAGCGCCATTCTTTGACTTCATTGTCTGGTATTGACCATCTACGATCTCGCCAAGACGTTGCATCAAAATGCCTTTTTTATCGCGCGCAAATAATGCGTCCCACTGACCGCCCCACACCACCTTAATAACATTCCAGCCCGCACCACGGAACTCGCTCTCGAGCTCTTGAATAATTTTTCCGTTACCACGTACCGGTCCATCTAAGCGCTGCAAGTTACAGTTAACAACAAAAATAAGGTTGTCTAATTGTTCGCGACCAGCCATACCAATCGCACCTAATGACTCTGGCTCATCGGTTTCGCCATCACCCAGAAAGGCCCACACTTTGCGACCCTGCTCCTGAATAAATCCACGATCTCTGAGGTACTTCATAAAGCGCGCTTGATAAATTGCCATGATTGGGCCTAGGCCCATAGACACAGTTGGGAACTGCCAAAAATCTGGCATCAACCAAGGGTGTGGATAGCTAGATATACCTTTGCCGCCCACTTCTTGACGGAAATTATTCAGTTGACCTTCTTCAAGACGACCTAGCATATAAGCACGCGCGTATACACCTGGCGCGGAGTGTCCTTGTACAAAAATTAAATCGCCACCATGTTCAGCAGAAGGCGCATGCCAAAAATGATTGAAACCCACGTCATATAAAGTTGCAGCAGATTGAAATGAAGAAATATGTCCACCAACGTTAGTATCTTTGTTCGCACGCAAGACCATCGCCATGGCGTTCCAACGCGTATAGGATCGAATGCGGTGCTCAACGTTTTGATCGCCAGGTAAACGCGCTTGGTTTTCGACTGGAATCGTATTGATATAAGGAGTCTCCGCATGGAATGGCTGAACTACTCCATTGACTCGAGCATGCGAAATCTGTTGATCTATTAGATAGGCCGCTCTTTCGGGACCCTCATTGCGAATCACACCATCAAGCGCTTGCAACCATTCCTGAGTTTCTCCTGGATCGGCATCCTGGGCGTTCTGCTTACCTAATACTTGATCTGGAACTGCAGCCATGTTTTGTCTCCATTTAATGATGCTTAATTTGTCATTAACTCTATAGGCAATATTCTAGGAAGGTATATGGGTGTAAACAAGCAATTTTCCACATAATGATAATATTTCTCATAATGTGGTA
>CAZHWF010000016.1:0-24790 GCA_964536365.1 uncultured Polynucleobacter sp. | reverse complement strand
GGCGATTCAAAATAATCACCTAATAGTTCACGCCAGTCACTGGGTATGTCGTCTTTTGAAAATAGCGCTTTCAATTTCGATCAAGCATCTTTTCTGGGGGTTAATTCATATTGCATTGGTATTTTTGCATCTTGAAAAGTTGCCATGCGCTCAAACTCAAAATCGTCGCGATAAAAAGTAATGCGTGTATGCGTATTTTCAGAGAGGCTACCTAAGACCTTATCCCATCGTGCGCTAGTAATGCGTTGCCCATCAATGCTGGCTAGCAAATCACCAGGAGCCAAACCAGCGGCCTGCGCGATGCCACCATCAAGCACATGCGTCACCTTAAGCCAGCCATTAGCTTCGGTATGACGTATTCCAAACTGTAGTTTTAACTTTTCTAAGGCAGATAGTTTTTTTGTCTTTACGGAAATTAAATTGGAGTCAATCCATTTTTGCAGCGGAATATCTTCGGTCCCAAAAATATAACGCGCCTTGATCTCGTTCCAAATTTTCTTAAAGCCATCGCCTAGCAATTCAAAAATTAAAGCATCTAGACCATCTTCAGCAATGCCATCGGTTTGATGTTTTTGCCAGAGAAGGCGCATAAGATCATCTAGAGATTGTTTGTTTTTGGTGAAAGCGCGAATCTGTAAGTCGAGACCAAGAGCCAGCAAGGCACCTTTGCCGTAGTAACTGACAACTGCATTGGGGGTATTCTCATCCACCTGATAGTACTTAGTCCAGGCATCAAAAGAACTATCCGCCAGACTTTGTTTTTGGCGTCCTGGTCCGCGCAGAATCGCATTCCAGTTATCAGTAACTAGCTTTAAATAGGTTTTGAGATCGATCCGTTTGCTACGCAATAGTTGAAGATCATCATAGTAACTAGTAAAGCCTTCGAATACCCAGAGCAGCCGAGTGTGATTGCGTTTGCTCAAATCATAAGGCTGAAAAGCCTTTGGCTGAATGCGCTTGACCAACCATGCATGAAAATACTCATGACTACATAAACCTAAAAATTCTCTGTAGGCAGACTCTTCAAAAACAATATGTTCTTGAGGAATTTGATCTCTACGGCAAAGTAGCGCGGTGCTGTTGCGATGCTCAAGACCACCATAGCCATTTAAGACGGCATTTACTAGAAAGAGATATTCTCCAAATGGGCCGCGCTTAGTTTTTGGCTCAAAGAGATTAATGGTGCTGCTGCAGATGGCCTGTAGATCATCCGCAATTCGTTTGGTATCAACGATGTGATTGCATCCTTGAATTGCCATGCGGTGTGTAACGCCATTCGATTTCCAGTGAACCAGTTGGAACTCGCCCATGGCCACAGGGTGATCTAAAAGATCATCGTAATTTTTTGCTAGATAAAAACCAAACCCTCGATCATCTGTTTTCACTGGGCGCAAAGTAGTTTGCACCGTCCAGTGATCAGCAAATGCCTGCTCTGGAGGTGTAATCGCAAGTGAGCAAGGCAAATGCTCTTGTCCTTGAACCGCCAAGCATAAGCTGCTGGCATTAAAAAATCCGCGTTCTGTATCCAGATATGCCGCCCGCACTGAAGAGTCAAATGCATAAACCGTAGTGAGAATTTCTACTGGCCCATTTGCTGGTGGTAAGCGCCAATGATCGTTATCAATTCGATCTAGTGCAATTATTTTTCTTACGCCTGCAGTTGAATAAGCCTCGATCGTTTCTATATGTTTGCTGAAATCACGAATTAAATAACTGCCCGGAATCCAGGTGGGCATTTGCAGAACTTGCCCATTTGGGTTGGGATTGGCAACTAGTAGCTTGATGCGATAGCGATGACCATGTAGATCGGCTGGCCATACCGTGTATTGAATAGCAGGTAGATCTGGGTGATTCATGACATTTATTTTAGTGAGCTAAATTTCTTTTCGATGTCAGTAATTTGTACCGCGCCAGGGAAGCGGCTGCCATCAGTAAAAAATAGGGTTGGCGTACCCGTCACTCCATAAGTTTTGGCAAATGCCATGTTCTTATCCAGAGGTGTGCTGCACTCGCCTTTACCACTGGGCGAAATGCCATTAATCATCCAGTCGATATAGGCTTTGTAGGGGTCGGAGGAGCACCAAATTTGCTTTGATTTTTGCGCTGAATCTGCTGAGAGGATAGGTATCAGGTAGGTGTAAATCGTGACATTGTCTAATTGCTGCAGTGATTTTTCTAGGCGCTTACAGTAACCACAATTGGGATCAGAGAAGACTGCTAGTTGACGGCTGCCATTGCCGCGAACATTCTTAATTGCGTTTGCGGGAGTGAGGTCGCTCCACTTAATCTTATTGAGGTCAGCTTGCCTTTGTTCGGTGATGTTTTTGCCTGAGGCTAGCTCAATAATTTCACCCTGAATGAGATATTTAGCTGAGCCGTCGGTATAAAAAATGTCATTACCAACTAACACTTCATACAAACCTGCTACTGGAGTGACTGAAACACTTTTTACTTTGGCATTTGTTCCAAGTTTTTTCTGAATCTCAGTTCTGACTTGCTGTTCTTGTTGCGCATGCACTTGTCCAGACAACAAGAAACTCGCACTTATAGCAGCAATCGCAGTGATGAATTTATTCAAAATCAATTTCTCCTAGAGCGCGTTCAATTAGGCGCTGTTTAATAAAATGACTCTTATTTACAAGACCCAGTCCCCAGTTTCGCAATTGTCTTTCAGTATTACTGCTAGCAGAGAATAATTTCTTGAGCTTATCCGTTACCCACAAAAGTGCGCTGGTGTCACCCTGACGCTGTCGTTCATAGCGACGTAGCAACACTAAATCATTCGGAGATCGAAATGATTCTCTTTTGCCTAAAATATTCAGTAGGACTGCAACATCTCTGAGTCCTAAGTTAAGGCCTTGTCCAGCCAGTGGATGCATGACATGAGCCGCATCCCCAATAAGCGCAACCTTTGGAGAGGATTCAGGGCCAATAAATCGCTTAGCCCGAATTTTCCTTAAAGGGAAGGCTGCGGGCGTGGAGTTGAGAGTGAGCTCGCCAAGCTGTTTGATAACTACGCCGTTGGAAATGGATGAAAGTCGCTCTAACCATTGCCCCTGATTTAGCTTGATTAACTCTGCCGCATTTTCGGGAGATGTCGACCAAACCATCGAGGCTTGCTTTCCGGGCAAAGGTAGCATGGCAACAATATCGCCTCCAGGTAGAAACCACTGAAAAGCGGTTTCTAGATGAGGATAGGTGCAAAGCCAGTTTGCGACCACCGCACTTTGTGAGTAACTTTCTTCACTGGCGCTAATCTCCAATGCCTTGCGAATGGGGGAGTTGGCGCCATCTGCCGCAATCACAAGTTGCGTGCGTATAGCGCCACCATTTTTTAATTGCAAAGTGCTGCCGTCACCATCGACAAAAATATTTTCTACGGCATCATTAATGCGTTCGAGTTTGTTTTGGAAACGTGAAGCTTGATCAAGGGTGTGCTCAATCAGGTTTGACTCTCCAATCCAGGCAAGCTGAGGCGTGCCTGCTTCAAATGCGGATAAATGGAGGCAATCATTTTTTTCACCGCGATCACCGTAGATGCGCATATCGCGCACTGGCTGAAGGCGGCTATGGTCAAGCGCATCCCAAATTTGTAAATGGGCTAATAACTTTTGGGTACTCGGGGAGAAGGCATAAATTCTTTGTCCCCATTGGGCGCCTTGCGGGGCGGGAACGTTTTCTTCTAAATCTGGGGCAATCTCAATCGTATGTAGGCCAAGTTGAGCAAGCCCTAGGGCGCAAGCCTTTCCAGCTATCCCTCCGCCCACCACCACAACATCTGCGGAACGGTTTTGGGGTGTGGGGGCTGAAGGTCTTGAGGGGTGATTTTGGCGAACTTCTGACATAACTCGATGATATCGAAACAAGCCCCTTTACAATACGGATATGTCTTTGAAATGTGGCATCGTCGGCCTGCCTAACGTCGGCAAATCTACCCTCTTTAATGCGCTTACCAAGGCTGGAATCGCGGCGGAAAACTATCCTTTCTGCACGATTGAGCCTAATGTAGGTGTAGTCGAGGTTCCTGACCCCCGTCTAGCCGCTCTGGCGCAGATCGTAAAGCCTGAGCGCATCTTGCCGGCAGCCGTCGAATTTGTCGATATCGCTGGCCTGGTGGCTGGCGCCTCAAAAGGCGAGGGGCTTGGCAATCAATTCTTGGCCAATATTCGTGAAACTGACGCCATTACCCATGTGGTCCGCTGTTTTGAAGATCCAAACGTGATTCACGTTGCTGGAAAAATCGATCCTATTGCCGATATTGGGGTGATTGATACTGAATTAGCCTTATCGGATTTGGCGACGGTTGAAAAAACACTCAATCGTTCAAGCAAGGCGGCTAAATCTGGCAATGATAAAGAGGCCGCAGCCTTGGTTGCGGTGTTAACTAAGGTCCAAGCACATCTAGATGCCGCTATGCCTGTACGTAGTTTGGATCTGAGTGACGAAGAAAAATTATTAATTAAGCCTTTGTGCTTAATTACCGCAAAACCAGCAATGTATGTGGCGAACGTAAAGGAAGATGGTTTTATAAATAACCCACACCTTGAAGCGGTAAAGCAACATGCCGCCAAAGAGAATGCTCCTGTTGTGGCGGTCTGCGCCGCTATTGAAGCTGAGATTGCTGATTTGGATGAGGCTGATAAGGTTGAGTTCTTGGCTGACTTGGGTATGGAAGAGCCAGGCTTAGATCGGGTGATTCGTGCGGGTTACTCGCTGCTTGGATTACAAACGTATTTCACGGCTGGTGTTAAAGAGGTGCGCGCTTGGACTATTCGTGTGGGTGACACGGCGCCTCAAGCTGCGGGCGTTATTCACACGGATTTTGAGCGTGGATTTATTCGTGCGCAAACGATTTCTTACGATGACTTTGTGCAGTACAAGGGTGAGTCTGGCGCTAAAGAAGCGGGCAAGATGCGCGCCGAAGGTAAGGAATATATTGTTAAAGACGGTGATGTATTGAACTTCTTGTTTAACGTCTAGAGCAACCCACTCCTATTATTTCTTCTGAATAAAAAGCCCTGGAATGAACTAAGTCAAAAGAGGCTTTTTGTTTAGGGAGCTAATAAAAGTTTTGACTAAACAGCCTTCACAGCCTTTTCCAAGCACTTAGAAATTTCTTCATAGCGCTTTAATGCCATCTTGGTTGGAAGAACCTCTTTTTTGCGACCATCAGGATTGGCTGCCATTTTGATATAACCCATGGCGCTTAGATTTTTGAGCCGCCCGTGCAAGGTTGCCTGTGAGCCAAGGTTGGCTAAAGAAATCAGGTCGCCAACTAAAACCGATTGTTTGGCGTGGGCAGAGGTAACGATCTTATCAAGCAAGCTTTCTTCAATGTAATCAAGCTTTTTGCCTGGATTAATACGATCAATAGCATCTATGAGGTTTAGAAACTTGATATAGGGTGATGCTTTTGGAGTTGGCATATTGGGTGCGGATAAAAGGTTAATAGCTTATAAGCTAATATGAGTGTATTCCTAGTGATCAATTTTAGCCATTGATTAGCGTCAATTTTTAAAATAACCCATACTGGCTGCAATGTTTAAATTATTCTCAGCTTCCTCCGAATGGCTTGTGGGTTTTGTCATTAGCGCAATAGCGTATGCATTTCTTTTTTATTGCAATGGTTGGCTCACCAGTAATTTAGTCTTCGGTCTAGGTGTTAACTGGATTTATCTACCAGCCGGATTGCGCTTATTTCTTACCCTGGTTTTTGGTTTGGCTGGCTCAATCGGAATTGCGATAGCTTCATTTTTAATCAGTTATTTTGGCGATTTCTCCGATGACTTAACGGTATGTATAGGGGTTGGACTCATTTCTGGTTTTGCCCCTTACTTAGCGCGCTATTTTGTTTTTAGTAATCTGAAATTAGATTCAGACCTCGGTAACTTGAATTTCCCCAAGTTGATTGCCTGTATTTTGATCTATGCATTGCTTTCAGCGGGCTTGCACCAGTGGTGGTTTGCAACAATGACGCTTGAGGATACAGGCAGCATCAATCACTTTTTAGTAATGTTTGTGGGTGATGTGCTTGGTTCTTTATTGCTAATTTCTTTGATTAAGTATTGCTTGGATCTTCTCAAAAAAGTTAGGCAAACAGCTCACTAAGGGCGATGCCTGGATCGGGCGCTCGCATAAATGCTTCTCCAACCAAGAAAGCATTTATGTGATTTTTGCGCATTAGCTCTACATCAGCACGACTCAAAATGCCAGATTCGGTCACCAGAGTTTTATTGCTAGGTACCATGGAAAGTAGAGACAAAGTCGTTTGCAATGTCACTTCAAAAGTTTTGAGGTTGCGGTTGTTGATGCCTAGTAATGGTGTTTTAAGCTCAAGCGCTTGTTCTAATTCTGGAGCGTTGTGAACTTCCACTAAAACATCTAAACCTAGCTCATGAGCGCAGGCCTCAAGCTCCTTCATTTGATTTAACTCTAAACAGGCCACGATAAGCAAGATTGCATCAGCACCAATTGCACGGGCTTCATACACTTGATATGGATCTATTGTGAAGTCTTTTCTTAATACGGGAATATTGCAAGCAGCACGCGCTTGCTGAAGATAAGCATTGCAGCCTTGGAAGTAATCTTGATCGGTAAGCACCGATAAACACGCGGCCCCATGTTTTTCATAAGATTGGGCAATATCGGCGGGAGCAAAGTTTTCACGCAACACCCCTTTGCTTGGACTTGCTTTTTTAATCTCTGCGATCACCCCAGCTTTGCCGGCGGTAATTTTGTTTTGAATTGCTTTTATAAAGCCTCGGGGCTTTAAGAGGGGGTCTTGATTATTGGCTTGTGCAAGCTCGCGTTGATTAGCAAGCGATATTTTTTGCAGGCAGCTAGCCACCTCAATTTTTTTGGTGGCAACAATTTTGTCGAGAATATCGCTCATGAATATTGAATTATTTAGATTGTGTCGCGGCGACAAAGTCGTTTAATTTTTGGCGGGCTGCGCCAGAAGAAATTGCTGACTTGGCAAGTGCAATACCGTGAGCAATATCCTTTGCGACCCCCGCTACATACAAGGTGGCTCCTGCATTGAGGCATACGATATCGCTTGCTGGACCAGATTTGCCCTCAAGGACATTGAGCACAATCTTCTTGGATTCTTCGGCATTGGCCACTTTAAAGCTATTGGTGGGTGCGGTGTTTAAACCAAAATCATGCGGCTGAATTTCATATTCACGTACTTGACCGTCTTTGAGTTCGCCAACCAAAGTCGGCCCTTCTAATGAGATTTCATCAAGCCCATCGCGCCCGTAAACCACAAGTGCATGTTCCATTCCGAGAGCTTGTAATACACGCGCCTGTATGCCTACGAGGTCTGCATGGAAAACACCCATCAAAATGCGCTTGGCATCAGCGGGGTTTGTAAGAGGGCCAAGGATATTGAAGATGGTGCGCACACCAAGTTGTTTGCGAATGGGCACCACATTCTTCATGGCAGGGTGGTGGTTTGGGGCAAACATAAACCCAGCACCCACATTTGAAATGCATTGAGCGACCTGATCGGCGGATAAGGCAAGATTAACCCCTAAAGCCTCTAAAACATCTGCGCTTCCGGATTTACTGCTGACACTGCGGTTACCATGTTTTGCAATTTTTGCTCCTGCCCCCGCGGCTACGAACATTGCTGCGGTTGAGATGTTGAAGGTGTGTGCGCCATCGCCGCCTGTGCCTACGACATCAACCAAATGGCTGCGATCAATTACCTTGACGGGGGTTGCAAATTCGCGCATGACTTGCGCGGCAGCGGCAATTTCACCCACAGTTTCTTTTTTGGTGCGCAAGGCAACCAAAAGCCCGGCAACTAATTCTGGAGCCATCTCACCGCTCATGATGAGGCGCATCATCGCGGTCATCTCATCATGAAAGAGTTCACGATGTTCTATGCAGCGTTGTAGAGCTTCTTGTGGAGTAATTAACATAAAGCTTTTGATTATTTGTTTTGTAAAAAATTCTTGAGTAGGGTGTGACCATGCTCAGAGAGAATAGACTCAGGATGAAATTGCACGCCTTCAACAGCAAGCTCTTTATGGCGCACGCCCATAATTTCACCATCAGATGAAGTTGCTGTTACTTCTAATGATGCCGGTAATGAGCTTTTTTCAATAGCCAGCGAATGGTAGCGCGTAACTGTGAAGGGGTTTGGTAAGTTCTGAAAGACACCTACGCCCGTGTGATGAATGCTATCAGTCTTGCCGTGCATAACCTTTTGAGCGCGAATGACTTTTCCTCCAAATGCTTCGCCGATCGCCTGGTGTCCTAAGCAGACGCCTAAGATGGGGATTTCTCCGGCATAGCGCTTAATGGTTTCAATGGAGATGCCCGCCTCTGCAGGGCTGCATGGTCCTGGAGAGATGCAAATGCGCGCTGGTTTGAGCTTTGCAATTTCTTCTACGGCGATTTCATCATTGCGAAAGACTTTTACTTCTTCACCGAGTTCCGCAAAATACTGAACAAGGTTGTATGTAAACGAATCATAGTTATCAATCATTAGGAGCATCGAGTCCTCCTTGTACTAATTCTGCGGCCGTAAGAACCGCGCGTGCTTTAGCTTCCGTTTCTTTCCATTCCGCGGTTGGGTCAGAATCGGCAACAACACCAGCCCCGGCTTGTGAATGCAATATGCCATCGCGGATCACGCCCGTACGAATCGCAATTGCCACATCCATATCGCCGGAGAATGAGAGGTATCCAACTGCACCGCCGTATACACCGCGTTTCACAATTTCCATTTCATCAATAATTTCCATGGCCCGAATTTTGGGAGCGCCCGACAGGGTTCCCGCTGGGAAGGTTGCCCGCAGCACATCCATATTGCTCATATTGTCTAAGAGGTCACCCTCTACTGAGCTCACAATGTGCTGTACATGGGAGTATTTCTCAATCGACATGGAGTCCGTGACTTTAACGGAACCTGTTTTGGCAATTCGACCTACGTCGTTACGGGCTAAATCAATCAACATGACGTGCTCAGCAATCTCTTTTGGATCAGCCAACAATTCTTTGGCTAAACGCTCGTCTTCCTCTGGGTTGGCCCCACGTGGGCGAGTCCCTGCGAGTGGGCGAATAGTGACAATCTTTTCTGTCGCCCGTTTTTCTTGGCGTACCAAAATTTCTGGAGAAGACCCCACGATTTGCATATCGCCAAAGTCATAGAAATACATATAAGGCGAAGGATTTAGAGAGCGCAAGGCTCTGTACAGAGAGAGTGGTGAGTCGGTAAAGGGCTTGCTGATGCGTTGCCCAATGACAACCTGCATGCAATCGCCAGCCAAAATATATTCTTTGGTTTTAAGTACTGCCTTCTCAAAATCAGTCGCCTTAAATTTACGGATGAGATCAGTTTTAATGCTCGGCAAAGATGCTGGCATATTTGCGGGCTTACCTAGACAGGCGAGCAATTCTTTTAAGCGATCATGCGCTTTTTCAAAAGCATCGGGAAGGCTTGGATCGGCATACACAATGAAATAAATTTTCCCGGCAACGTTGTCAATGACAGCTAACTCCTCAGTTAGCATCAATTGAATATCGGGCACACCTAATTCATCGGGTAGCTTGTGCTTTGCTAAGCGGGATTCAATATAGCGAACTGTGTCATAGCCGAAGTAGCCGGCAAGACCGCCACAAAAGCGCGGCATATCCGCTTGTAGCGCGACTTTAAAGCGCTTGAAAAAAGCATCCACAAAATCGAGTGGATTATCGGTATTGGTTTCAACAACTTTCCCGTTGCTTACCACTTCGTTCACGGGCGCAGTTGGAGTGCCAACGGTTCTAATAACGGTCTTGGCAGGCAGGCCAATAAAGGAGAAGCGGCCAAAACGCTCACCGCCCAAAACTGATTCCAGCAGGTAAGTATTAGTCTTGCCAAACGCTTGACTCAGCTTTACATAGAGCGATAGCGGAGTCTCAAGATCTGCTAAAACCTCCTTGATCAGAGGAATGCGATTGAAACCCTGTTTCGCAAGGGTGTTGAATTCTTCACGCTGCATTAGGCTTTTCCTGACTTTCCTAATTCAGTGCGCATAGCCTCAATTACTTGAGCGTAATTTTCTTGACCGTAAATTGCAGATCCAGCAACAAAGGTATCGGCGCCTGCACCGGCAACTTGTGCGATGTTATCTGTCTTAATCCCGCCATCAACTTCGAGACGAATGTGTCTGCCAGTTTCTGCTTTATAGCGATCAAGACGTTCACGCACTTGAGAAATTTTATTGAGCGTACTTGGAATGAATGATTGACCGCCAAAGCCAGGGTTTACCGACATCAGCAAAACAAGATCAAGCAACTCTAAAGTGTGGTCGAGATGATCAAGTGGTGTGGCTGGATTTAATACTAGTCCTGCTTGACAGCCTTGATCACGAATGAGGTTTAGGGTGCGGTTTACATGAGGACTTGCCTCAGGGTGAAAGCTGATTAAATTTGCTCCCGCTTTGGCAAAATCTGGCACGATGCGATCAACTGGTTCGATCATTAAGTGAACGTCAATTACGGCAGGCTTGCCATCTTTAGTTGCGTAGGGACGAATAGCCTCACAAACCAAGGGGCCAATCGTGAGGTTGGGCACGTAGTGATTGTCCATCACATCAAAGTGAATCCAGTCAGCCCCGGCCGCTAAAACGTCTTGCACTTCCTTGCCTAGGCAGGCAAAGTCAGCCGACAAAATAGAGGGGGCAATAACAAATTGACGCTGGGAGGATGATTTTTGGCTTTCCATCCCTAGATTCTAGCTTGCAGTTGGGTTCAGGATGGAGCAGAATTTGCTCATGAATCCCCATGAAATGAGTATTACGGTTAAAGCGCAGTATCTCCCTGAGCAATCGGACCCCGATAACCGCCAATTTGCCTTTGCCTATACGGTAACCATCCGCAATACTGGGTCAGCCAGCATCCAAGTCATTGCCCGTCATTGGTTTATTACAGATGGCGACAACGACGTCCAGGAGGTGCGTGGTTTAGGGGTTGTTGGACAACAGCCGTTACTGCGCTCAGGAGAGCATTTTGAATACACCAGTTGGGCTACTCTACCCACTCCCGCAGGCACAATGCGTGGGGAGTATTTCTGCGTAACGGAGGACGCTCAGTTCTTTCAGGCGCCCATCCCTGAATTTGCCCTAGTGATGCCGCGTACCCTACATTGATGTTCATCTAAAGAGAAATGAGGCGCTTGTTACTTTTTGCCTTTACCAGTCCACAGGACGATAAAGAGCAAAAGCCCCAAGGCGATAGCTCCTTCTAAAGCAAACAGCAGCATTGGATATTCATCAAGTAAATTGGCGATCATGATTTCAAAATTTAAATTAGTCACCCTCAGTGTATTCGCAATTTTCATAGCAAGCTTGATCGCTGGATGCTCGGTGCCACCCACTCGTGGCACAGGATATCGCGCAGGAAGTGCTGGCCCATCAACTTATAGCTCCCCAATTGCCAGTTTTAGCGCGGTCTCTTGGCAGGCATTGCCTGGGTGGCAAGAGGATGATTTGACGCAAGCTTGGCCGGCATGGTTAAAAAGTTGTGATGGATTGCGCAAGAGAAGTGGCGAAGTAAATTGGCGTCAGGTATGCTCACAAGCAAACACTGTATCGAGTCGTGATACGCAGGCGATTCGCAAATACTTTGAAAATAATTTTCAGGCTTATGAGATTCGTAATAGCGCTGGCAGTGATACCGGCTTGATTACTGGTTACTACGAGCCAGTCATGAATGGCTCACTAACTCGTACCAGTACTTACACCGTGCCGCTGTACAGTTATCCAGGTGCATGGCGTAAATCAAAACCTAATCCAGGACCTAGTCGTGCAGAGTTGATGAGTTCGGGAATCTTGCAAGGCTCAGAGATCGCATGGGTGCAAGACCCAGTAGCCGCAGCCTTTATGCAAATTCAAGGATCTGGAAAAATACGTTTAGATGATGGTCGTATCTTGCGACTTGGTTTTGCTGGGACTAATGATCAGCCTTTTAAATCATTTGCTCAGTGGTTATTGGATCGCAAAGAAATCACTCGTAGCGAAGCTACTATGCAAGGCATCTCTCAATGGGCTAAACGTAACCCTGGGCAAGTGAATGAAATGCTGAACGCCAATCCACGTTTTGTTTTCTTCAAAGAGTTGCCTGGCAATGTTGCGGCTGATTTGGGCCCCAATGGGGCGCTTGGTGTACCACTTACGAGTGAGCGCAGTATTGCGGTAGATTTACAGGCGTTGCCATTGGGTGCGCCTGTCTTTTTAGTAACCACTAAACCATTGAGTAGCCAGCCTTTGCAAAAACTGGTGATGGCACAAGATACAGGTAAAGCTATTGTGGGCGGCGTAAGAGCCGACTACTATTGGGGATCGGGCGATTCTGCTGGCGAGATGGCGGGCCGTATGAAGCAAAATGGCAGGATGTGGTTATTGCTTCCACGTTAATTCAAATCATTTCACTGAAAGAGATTTATGAGCTACAAAACAATTTTGACTGAAGTTGATGGCAAGGTTGCCACGATCACTTTGAATCGACCAGAGGTGCTAAATGCGTTGAATGATCAGCTCATGGAAGAGCTTGGCGCAGCATTATTGGCTTTTGATAAAGACGACAATATTGGATGCATGATTGTTACGGGTAGTGAAAAAGCATTTGCAGCAGGCGCTGACATTGCTTCTATGGCCAAGTACGGCTTAAAAGATGTTTATCGTGACGACTTCATTACTCGTAATTGGGAAGAAATTAAAAAAGTACGCAAGCCAGTGATTGCCGCTGTCTCTGGTTACGCGCTTGGTGGTGGCTGCGAACTTGCCATGATGTGCGACACGATTATGGCCGCAGATAACGCCAAATTCGCACAGCCTGAAGTCAAGCTGGGGATTATTCCGGGCGCTGGGGGTACTCAGCGTTTGCCGCGCGCAATATCAAAGGCTAAAGCAATGGATATGGCATTAACAGGTCGCATGATGGATGCCGCTGAAGCAGAGCGCTCTGGCTTGGTAGCGCGCATTTTTCCACAAGCAGATTTACTCAAAGAAGTAAAGGCAATTGCTAAAGGTATTGCTGACATGCCATTGCTAACCGCGATGATGGTGAAAGAAAGTATTAATACGGCCTATGAGACCACGTTATCCGAAGGGATTCATTTTGAGCGTCGCCTGTTCCATGCTTGCTTTGGGATGAATGATCAAAAAGAGGGTATGGCTGCGTTTATGGAAAAACGCCCAGCCAAATTTACAAACTCATAATTTGTTTTAGTTTGAATTGATTTAACTTTTTTCCAGGAAGCGTTGAGCTAGTTTTACCCAATAGCTCACGCCCACCGGAATTAAAGAGTCGTTGAAGTCATAAGAGGGATTGTGGAGGTGGCATGGTCCCATGCCATGCCCTACTGAGCGATGATCCCCGTCTCCGTTGCCCAGGAAGGCATAGCAGCCAGGCTTTTCTAGCAGCATAAATGCGAAGTCTTCCGCTCCCATGGTGGGGTCGATCGATGCATTTACATTTTGTTTGCCAACTAATTCGCTCATAACCTCTGTGGCGAATTGCACTTCGTTGGCATGATTAATTAGTGGTGGATAGTTTCTGTCAAAAGAGATTTCTGCATGGCAATCGAACGCACTTGCGACGCTATGGGAAATTTCTCGCAGACGCTGTTCCATTAAATCCAACACATCTAATGTAAATGTGCGCACTGTGCCACCAATGAATGCGCTATCCGGAATCACATTACTAGTTTCACCAGCATGAAATTGCGTGATGGATAACACCGCTGCATCTACAGGGCGTTTATTGCGTGTAATGATGCTTTGCAATGCAAGCACCACTTGTGCGCCAGCAAGCACTGGATCGGCGCTGTTATGAGGTAAGGCAGCGTGACCGCCTTTGCCTTGAATGGTGATTTCAAAAGTATTGCTAGAGGCCATCATGGGACCCGGGGTGACGCCAAAATGCCCTTCTGGCAAGCCAGGCCAATTGTGTAAGCCAAAGACGGCATCACATGGAAACTCTTTAAAGAGCCCATCTTTAATCATTTCATTGGCGCCAGCACCACCCTCTTCAGCGGGTTGGAAAATGAAAATGACCGTACCCCTAAAGTCACGGTGGTTGGATAAATATTGCGCAGCACCGAGTAGCATCGCAGTGTGCCCATCGTGCCCACATGCATGCATCTTTCCTGGATTCTTTGAGGCATGAGCAAAGTTATTGTGCTCTTGCAATGGCAGGGCATCCATGTCGGCTCGCAAGCCAATCATTTTTCCGGGGCCGAGATCGCCATCTAAACGGCCTACAACGCCTGTTTTTCCCATGCCGCGGTAAACGGTAATTCCCCAGCTCGATAGTGCTTCTGCTACGAGATCAGCCGTGCGATTTTCTTCAAAGCGTAATTCAGGATGCGCATGAATGATGCGTCGAATTTCCTGAATAGCTTGTGCAGCGTCGGTAATTTCTGGGAGTAAATGCATCCCTTCATCTTATCCGAAAGTCTTTTGGCTTGCCTTATTGGCGCTGCTAAGTGTCAATTAAAGCTTTGGTAATTGAATGTGCTTTGCAGCAAATTCCAAAGCGTCTAATGAATAAGGGCCATGCGTTTCTTTTTGAAGTTCTTTTGGCAGCGTGGGAATAAGACCCAAAAAAGGCGCCCTTATTCTCATTTTCAATGTTTGTAAATTCTCTTGAAGTAGTGGCATTTCTGAATCGAGAGTATTTGCTATCCATCCCGCAATATTTAAATCGCGCGCTTGAATGGCTTCATACGTCAGGAGTGAGTGATTAATGCAACCTAGCTTCATTCCCACCACCAAGATGATGGGTAAATTGATTGCTTTTGCGAAATCACCCAAGTTTTCATGATCGTTCAAGGGGATGAGTAGGCCTCCAGCACCCTCTACTACTACACAATCCGCTTTGTTTTGAATCTTCTGAAGGGCTTGAGTGATGACACTCATTTCGAGTTTTATGCCGCGCTCTGCTGCTACTAAATGAGGAGCTGCAGGTTGATCTAGGACGTATGGGCACAAACTTAAGGCGTTGACCTCTACATTTGAGGCAATACGCAGTGTTTCTAGATCTTCATTCAAGCTTGAGTCATCAGCATTCTTATAAGTGCCGGCGACTACAGGTTTGAAGCCGATTGTTTTTATTCCCGCTTCTCGTAATTTGAGAATCAGGGCGCCGCTTACCAAAGTTTTTCCAACCTCAGTATCGGTGCCTGTAACAAAATAACCAGATCGCTTACTCATGACTAGCCTCTGCAAGCACTGTTTGTTCAATAGTCTTTAGGGTAGTAATGAGTTGACGTAAATCTGACTCACTATGACTGGCCGAGAAAGTAATGCGTAGTCGTGCGCTTCCCTGGGGTACGGTGGGAGGGCGAATCGCGGGGATCCAATATCCCGCCTCATCCAATAATTTAGCGGCAAGCAAAGCATTGGCGTTGCTACCCAAGATAACCGGCTGTATAGCCGTGCTTGAAGAGACTTTTGACCATTGGGAGAATTGCATTTCTTCTTGCCAGATTCGTATGAGTTTATTGAGCTGCGCACGACGATTGTGACCTTCATCGCCTTCAATAATTTCCAAACTTTTCGATAGGGCATGTGCAATTGCAGGCGGCGTAGCAGTGCTGTATATAAAAGGGCGCCCCTTTTGAATGAGCCACTCAATAAAGGTTTCTTGAGCGCACACGAATGCGCCGCTCACGCCGGCCGCTTTACCAAGGGTGCCGATATAGATAATGCGCTCAGATCGAATATTTTCCTTCTCCAAAATGCCGTGACCATTTTTTCCAAGGACCCCAAATCCATGGGCGTCATCAATCAATAAGAGTGCATCGTATAGCTCTGCAAGTTTCAGAAAATCTGTTACTGGAGCCAAATCTCCATCCATACTAAAGACACCATCGGTTACGATAATCTTCAAAGGTCTTTGATCTGCTTTTAGCAATTCGCTTAATGAGTCTATTTGCGTGTGATCAAACAAGGTGACATTTGCTTGAGTCTGCGCGCTTGCAAGGCGAATGCCATCAATCAGAGAAGCATGATTGAGCTTTGCAGAATAGATGCTGGCAGATCCTTGCGGCGCAAGTCTTGCGAGCGCAGTAATTGCGGTGAGATTGGCCAGATATCCAGTGCTAAAAAAGAGTGCGCGCGCATCAGGAATGTGTCGCCTCTGAAAAGATGCCAATTGTTTTTCTAGTAACTCATGAGCCTGGCTGTGTCCGCTAATGAGGTGCGACGCACCACTGCCAACCCCATATTGTTGTGCGCCTTCGCTAAGCGCATTAATCAGTTCAGGATGATTTGCAAGCCCAAGATAGTCATTACTGCAAAAGGCTTTGAGCTTGCGTCCTTCAACTACGGCAGTAATGTCACAAGGGGATTCTGTGGCCCTGAGTTTTCGCTTGAGCAATTGCGCTTCAAGATCTGTGATTTGCTCTTGAGCCAAATGTAATGCGTTAAATATATTCAAAGAATCTGTCATGCCAAAGTCTTTTCAAGAGCGCGTTTTGCACTTTGGCCTAAAAGAATATTTTCTTCTGGCGACAAAATATAGGGCGGCATCACGTAGATGGTGTTGCCAATTGGGCGGATTAACACGCCTTCTTCTAAGCTATTGGCAAACATTTCCCGGGCAAACGTTCTTGGGTTTTTTAATGAGTCATTTTTAACGTCAAATGCCAGAATCATGCCTTGTTGGCGCCAATGTTCAATGTGAGGATCAGTTTTTGCCCAATCAAATGCGTTTGCTAAATTCTTTGACCGTTCAACATTGCTCTCTAATACTTTGTCGGTCTCAAAAATTTCTAGGCAAGCTAGTGCAGCAGCGCAAGCCAGTGGATTTCCAGTATAGGAATGAGAGTGTAAAAAACCTTGTTGGGCTTGATCACCATAAAACGCTTGGTAAATCTTGTCTGTTGTCATGCAAAGCGATAGCGGTAGGTAGCCACCACTGATGCCTTTAGAAAGCGTTAAGAAATCAGGCCAAATACCGGCGTGTTCGCAGGCAAAAAATTTACCACTCCTTCCGCAACCAACAGCAATTTCATCGGCAATCAGATGAATTGAGAAGCGGTCACATAAGTCTCTGACTAAACGTAGATATTGAGGTGAGTGCATCGCCATTTGTCCAGCGCATTGCACTAAAGGCTCCACAATGATGGCGGCAATATTCTGATGTTCTTTTGTCAACAGCTCTTCAAGTTGATTGGCCGCTTGCTTAGCAATATCTTCGGCAGTCTCACCCGCTTTCGCTTTCCGCGCATCGGGTGAGGCAACGGTGAATACATCCTGCAAGAGCGAACCGTAGGCGTCTCGAAAAATTGCCACATCCGTGACTGCTAATGCGCCAAGTGTTTCCCCGTGATAACCATTTTCTAAACAAACAAATTTCTTCTTATTGGGTTTGTCATTGATGCGCCAATAGTGGTGACTCATTTTGAGTGCAATCTCAACAGCAGAGGCACCATCAGACGCATAAAAAACATGCCCTAAATAGTTATTTGTTAATACTGAAAGTTTTTCAGACAACTCAACTACTGGCGGATGTGTAAAACCTGCGAGCATGACATGCTCAATTTTTTCTAGTTGCGCGCTGACTGCTTGGTTGATGCGTGGATTAGAGTGGCCAAATAAATTGGTCCACCACGAACTAATGGAGTCCAGTATGGCTTTGTTGTTCTCGTCATATAGCCAAGCACCCTTACCTTTGGTAATGGCAACTAGCGGAAAGTACTCATGATGTTTCATTTGAGTGCATGGGTGCCAAACGGCGGCTAAGCTGCGGTCAACGAGGGGTGCTTGATTTAAATCAGAAATAACCTTCATGTTTGATATTTGACCACTAGTTTTTCCAAATTCAGGCTTGTATCTGTTATGTTTATGCCTTGAATCTACCCATTTTCTGGAATTTAGCCATGCAGGACACCCAAACCATTGAAAAACCCCTAACCCAGTTCAGATCGAAGGCGGATTTGCATCAGGGCGCAAATGCTGGGGCCAATCCATCTGGTGAGTGGTCCGTGGCCCAAATCGAGGCATTGTTTGCCCTGCCATTTAACGAATTAATGCTCAAGGCTCAGGAGACCCATAAGGCATTTTTCCCTGAGGGTGATGTGGAATTGGCAACTTTGCTTTCCATTAAAACCGGCGGGTGCCCTGAGGACTGTGGTTATTGCCCCCAAGCTGCTCGTTATGACACCGATGTGAAGGCTGAGAAGTTAATGGGGTTGGAAGAGGTTCTAGAGGCTGCAAAAGCGGCAAAAGCTGCCGGCTCCAATCGTTTTTGCATGGGTGCCGCATGGCGCGAGCCCAAAGATCGTGATATTGAAAAAGTAACAGCCATGATTAAGGGGGTTAAAGCCCTTGGTTTAGAAACTTGCGCGACCTTGGGCATGTTAGAAGCTGATCAAGCTCAGGCGCTGCAAGAGGCGGGCCTAGATTTTTATAACCACAATCTAGATACGAGTGAGGATTTTTATCGTTCCGTAATCTCCACTAGGGGCTACCAAGATCGTCTTGATACGATCTCCAATGTGCGTGCTGCCGGTATGTCAGTTTGTTGTGGCGGCATCGTGGGTATGGGTGAATCCCGTCAGCAGCGAGCTGCATTTTTGGCCCGCTTAGCGAATTTGAGTCCATATCCAGAGTCTGTCCCAATTAATCATCTGGTGCCAGTCGCAGGCACCCCTTTGGCGGAGCAAAAGCCCTTGGATCCGCTAGAGTTTGTTAGAACCATTGCGGTGGCTCGAATCACAATGCCTAAGGCGCGTGTGCGTTTATCGGCTGGTCGCCAGGAGCTTGGCAGAGCAGTTCAGGCCATGTGTTTCTTGGCTGGCGCTAATTCTATTTTTTATGGTGAGCAACTACTTACTACCGGCAATCCAGAGGCGGAGCAGGACCGTGAATTGTTGGCGGAGTTGGGCTTGAAGACCAAACAGAGCTGCAAAGCAGAGGTTCTGGTCTAGTTCTATGTCGCCCATTGATCGCCTGATTCTGGAGTTTGATACTGCTCTTCGATCGGTGGTTGGCGGCGCGAATGCTCATCGGTCTACCCCAGGGTCAGAGGTGGGGGTTAATTCCTCTTTGGATGCAGCTGAGCGCAAACATGCGGCAGGTTTAATGCGCGTCAATCATGTTGGCGAAGTTTGTGCGCAAGCACTTTACCAATCACAAAAATTAGTTGCTCGCAATCCAGAAATTCAAGAGATGTTGAATCACTCTGGTCAAGAAGAAATGGATCATCTTGCATGGTGTGAAACTCGCTTGAAAGAACTTGATTCACACACGAGTTATCTTAATCCACTTTGGTATGCAGGATCCTTCGCAATCGGCTTGGTAGCAGGCTTAGCGGGTGATAAGTGGAGTTTAGGTTTTGTCGCTGAAACGGAAAAACAAGTTGAGAATCATCTGGAAAGTCATCTAGAAAAATTACCAAAAGAAGATCAACGTTCACGTGCAATTGTTGATCAAATGCGCATTGATGAAATTGCTCATGGTCAGGCTGCAAAAAATGCAGGTGGTGCCAATTTGCCGGCGCCGATTCAGAAAATGATGCAAGCGATGTCTAAGGTAATGACCACTGCTGCTTACAAAATTTAAAGCCAATATCCGTTTTAATATTAAGAATCGCCTTTTAAATATTTTTTAATATATTTTTCTATTTATTACTGTTTATAAATAAGATCTATTCTTAAGTATATTTTCCAAGCCATTGTTTCAAGTAGCTATTTTATTATCACTATTTTCTCAACACACTGCGCTAAGTGTTTGTAAACACTAGAGAAATTCCCAAAAAAACTCCTAAAAACACTTGACCCTATTATTGCGATCCTCTAAAGTGGGAGGAAGTGTGAAAAAGTGGGGTAAATGGTGTTTCAAGGTGCGTCAGCTCTCAATTTGGATGCAAAAGGCCGCATGTCCGTGCCGGCAAAGCATCGTGACGCCCTGATAGTTCAGGGTGAGGGTCGAATCACGCTCACAAAGCACCCGGATGGCTGCCTCCTTCTGTTCCCAAGGCCAGAATGGGAAACCTTTAGAGCTAGAGTCGCGCAACTTCCGATGGATGCGCATTGGTGGCGTCGCATTTTCTTAGGTAATGCAGCGGAGATGGATTTGGATAGTGCTGGCCGTGTTTTAGTGAGTCCTGAGTTACGCGCTGCTGCAGGAATTGAAAAAGAAGTGATCTTGCTTGGCATGGGAAGTCACTTGGAATTGTGGGATGCAGCCACTTATGCTGCAAAAGAACAGGCTGCCATTGCGCAGGGCATGCCTGAAGCATTGAAACAGTTTAATTTTTGATGACAGGGTGCCATGAACATAACTCATCGCCCAGTGTTGCTGGCCGAGGCGGTGACAGCCATAGTTGGTGGTCCGCTGATTCAAAATCAAAATGCAACGAACCCAATTTTAGTAATCGATGGAACTTTTGGGCGCGGCGGTCACACGCAAGCATTACTCAAAGAATTAAATCCGAATGCGCGAATGATTTCATTCGACAAAGATTTGGATGCAATTGCAGTAGCTCAAAAAATCAACGATCCACGCTTGAAGATTGTGCACGACAGTTTTGCGCATATGGATCAGTACGCGGAACCAGAGTCAGTAGATGGAATTTTGTTGGACTTGGGGATCAGCTCGCCTCAGGTGGACGAGGCGCATCGGGGGTTTTCTTTTCGTCGAGAAGGTCCACTCGATATGCGCATGAATACCGATCATGGTTTGACAGCAGCACAGTGGTTGGAGCATGCATCACCGGAGGAAATCACGCACGTGATTAAGACTTACGGCGAAGAGCGTTTTGCGTTTCAAATTGCGAAAGCCATTGTGGCTAAACGCGAGGAAGGCTTGTCTCCTAAAACCACCACAGAATTAGCGAATTTGGTAGCGAGCGTAGTACGTACTCGTGAAGTGGGCCAAGACCCTGCAACAAGAACTTTTCAAGCCTTACGCATATTTATAAATCGAGAATTGGAAGACTTGGAACTCGGTCTGAAAGCAGCGTTGAAATTATTAAAACCAGGCGCGCGCCTTGCGGTTATTAGTTTTCATTCATTAGAAGATCGCATCGTGAAGCAATTTATGCAAGCGCATGCAAAAGTAGAGGTGCCACGTGGCTTGCCTGTTCGTGAAAAAGATTTGCCGCAAAGCGAGCTAGAAATTATTGGCCGCGTTAAGCCAAGCGAAGCGGAGATTTCTGAGAATCCTCGCGCGCGTTCAGCAATCATGCGTGTAGCTGAGAAAAGAATGGGGGCGTTCGCATGAATCGCGCCACATTGACTTTGCTCGCATTATTGCTCATCTGCGCTTTGTCGCTGGTGGCGGCTCAACAGCGTGCTCGCAAATTATTCATTCTTCAAGAGCGCGCTCAGATTGAGGAGCGCAAGTTAAATCAAGAATGGTTGCGCTTAGAGTATGAACAGCGCAATTTATCTAAGTCAGCCCGTATTCGTGATGTAGCTCGCAATCAATTGCGTATGTCGCCGATTTCTCCTGAGCGTACTTTGTATATTAAGGAGACTAAATGAGGCCGGTTGGTTTTTCTACTACGCCAAATTTAGTGTTGCGTCTGCCAATGTGGCGGTCGCGCTTGATGCTATTTCTCCTGTTCTTCGTTTTCATGATGCTGTTATTGCGCGCATTCTGGATTCAGGGTCCGGGTAATGCGTTCTATGAAGCAAAAGGCGTGCGTGGAACGCAGCGTGAGCTAGAGTTGCCGGCTAGCCGTGGAAAAATTTTGGATCGCAATGGCCAAGTGATTGCAACGAGCTTAGAGGCTAAGTCAGTTATTGCCTACAACGATACTGTTCCAGATGATTTGGCGGCCGATAAGGTACAAAAGCTAGCAAGCTTGTTGCAAATTAGTGAAGCTGAGTTGCGTAAAAAGCTGAAAGAAGATCGCAAGCAAATCTTCTTAAAACGCCAAGTCGATCCCGCTGTTGCACAGCAGATAAAAGCATTAGAAATTCCAGGTATTGGATTAAATAATGAATACCGTCGCTTCTACCCAGAAGGCGAGGCGATGGCTCACGTAGTTGGTTTCACTAATGTGAACGATAAAGGCCAAGAAGGTATGGAGCTCTCTCGTGAGAAAGATCTTGCCGGCCATCCTGGACAAAGGCGTGTAGTTGTTGATCGACTCGGGCGCGTAGTCGATGAGATGGCAATTCTGCAGCTACCGCAAAATGGTAAGGATCTTCACCTCTCTATTGATAGCAAGATTCAGTTCTTAGCCTATAACGCCGTAAAAGATGCGGTTGAAAAACATCACGCTAAAGCAGGTGGTGCAGTTGTGCTGGATACACAAACTGGCGAGATTTTGGCTCTAGCAAATTACCCGAGTTACAACCCAAATGATCGACGCGTTTTAACTGGCGAGCAATTGCGTAATCGTGTATTAACCGACACCTTTGAGCCTGGCTCAACAATGAAGCCCTTAACGATCGCAATTGCATTAGAAAAGGGCGCGGTCAAGCCTGATACCAATATGGTGATTGGCGCGAAATATTTAGTTGGCCCTAAACCAATTACAGATACACATCCGTATGGCAATTTAACGGTTGCGCAAATTATTCAAAAATCTAGCAACATTGGCACGGCCAAGATTGCGATGAATAGTCTTTCCGCCGAAGAGATGTGGGATTTCTATACAGCGGTTGGTTTTGGTCAAGCTCCAAAAATTGGTTTCCCTGGCGCCGTAGCTGGAACGGTACACCCATTTAAAAAATGGATGCCTACAGATCAAGCGCGTATTGCTTTTGGTTACGGTATTTCCGCATCTCTATTTCAGGTTGCTCGTGCGTACACAGTGTTCGCGCGCGATGGGGAGTTGGTTCCTTTAACGATTGAACGTAGCCCTGAATTTAAACCAGGCACAAAAATTCTTTCTCCAAAAACAGCGATCGAAATGCGCAACATGATGGAGGCGGTGACCGAGCCAGGAGGTACTGCAATCAAGGCTCAGGCCGAAGGATTCCGAGTTGGCGGTAAGACGGGAACAGCGCATAAGTTGGTTGGCAAAGGTTATGGCAATAAATACCGCGCATATTTTGCAGGCTTGGCGCCAGTTAGTGCGCCACGTATTGTGGTTGCGGTAATGATTGATGAGCCTACGGGTGGAAGTCACTATGGTGGCGATGTTGCCGCACCAGTCTTTTCTACTATTGTGAGCGAAACATTACACACCTTAAATGTTTTGCCTGATAACAAAGTCAAGCAAATGGTATTGCAGGATAAAAATTCGCCGGAGCTTCATACTGCAAATGTACAAGCTCAACATGTGGTTCTAAAACGATGAGGGTGGATTTGAAAATAGACACCAATCATTTGATTGACCACTTGCATACACTAGCAAATTCTTCCGCTAAAGTGTGTGCGGACAGTCGCCAGATTGAGTCTGGCGATATCTTTTTTGCTTACCCGGTAGGCCATGGAAATGTCTTGCGCGATGGCCGCCAATTTATTGGCGCTACCTTGGATTGCGGTGCCGCGGCTGTCGTTTTTGATCCCGCTAGCATGGACAATCAATACGCAGATCATCCGCAGTGTTTTGCGGTAGAAAATTTAGCGGTACACGCAGGAAAGCTATGCGCACAGTGGTATGGCTACCCGAGTAAACAATTAAAAATTATTGGTGTTACTGGTACGAATGGCAAGACCAGTATTTCTCAGTGGTTAGCGCAAGCACTTGATTCCGCCACCCACCGCACTGCGGTGTTGGGCACATTAGGCACGGGTTTTCCTGGTGCGCTAGTTCAAACTGGTTATACAACTCCAGATGCCCCGAAATTACAAACCCAGTTAGCTCAACTACTGCGCGCTGGGGCAAAACAAGTTGCGATGGAAGTATCCTCACATGCATTAGATCAAGAGAGGGTCGCTGGAACCGAGTTCAATTGCGCAGTGTTTACCAATTTGACGCAAGATCATTTGGATTACCACGGCAATATGGCGGATTACGCCGAGGCAAAAGCCAAATTGTTTCAGCAGCCTGGATTGCGGCATGCGGTAATTAATCTAGATGATGCTTTTGGTCGCGAACTTGCAATACATTTATTGGCAAAAGAGGGCTTGAGAGTTTGGGCGTACGCTTTATCTGAATCTGCATTTCAGGGTTTTGAAAAATTTGGCGAACGTTTACAGCGTATCTTTGTAAAAGATGCGCATTTGAGTGGATCTGGTTACAAGGCTAACTTTGTTTACGAAGGTATAGCGAGTGTTGATCTGCACATTCCATTGTTGGGTGAATTTAATTTAAGCAATGCGCTTTCAGTTTGGGCGGTATTGCTTACGCAAGATCTGAGCCCCGAGGATGCCGCAAAAAAAGTTGGTCAATTGACGCCGGTAACTGGCCGTATGGAATTGATCTCGCTTGGGAAACATCATAAGTTAGACGGTTTGTTGGCGATTGTGGACTACGCGCATACTCCGGATGCTTTAGAGAAGACTTTGCAAGCATTGCGCCCAATTGCGGAACAGCGCGGTGGAAAAATTTGGTGTGTGTTTGGTTGCGGCGGAGATCGTGATTCTGGTAAGCGTGCGTTGATGGGGACGGTTGCTGAGCGGAATGCGGATCAGATTTTGATTACTAGCGATAATCCTCGCTCAGAAGATCCGCAAGTGATTATGGGGATGATTCGCGCTGGTATGAAAGCAGATGCGAAGAATATCCAAATGATCGCGGATCGTGCTGCAGCGATCATGATCGCGATTCGTCATGCTGATGCTAGCGACATTGTTTTGGTTGCCGGCAAAGGCCATGAGACCACTCAAGAAATCAATGGCAAGAAATTTGATTTCTCTGATCAAGAGCATATCCGTTTGGCGGC
>CAZHWF010000015.1:6003-26046 GCA_964536365.1 uncultured Polynucleobacter sp. | reverse complement strand
CCATCATGGAATTGGGTACCAGCGCCAAAATGTTGTCTATCGTGCCTTTGATGGGTGGTGGCGGCTTGTTTGAAACCGGTGCTGGTGGTTCCGCTCCTAAGCACGTTCAGCAGTTGGTTGAAGAAAATCACTTGCGTTGGGATTCGCTTGGCGAGTTCTTGGCTTTGGCGGTATCTCTTGAAGATATCAGCGACAAGACTGGTAATCAAAAAGTGAAGATCCTGGCGCGCACTTTGGATGAGGCGACCGGAAAGTTATTGGATAACAATAAGTCTCCTTCACCTCGTACTGGCGAGTTGGATAACCGCGGTAGCCAGTTCTACTTGGCGATGTATTGGGCTGAGGCTTTAGCAGCTCAAACTGAAGACAAAGAATTGCAAGCTTACTTTGCGCCTTTGGCAAAAACCTTGATTGAGAACGAACAGAAGATTGTGGACGAACTCAAAGCGGTTCAAGGCAAGCCAGCGGATATTGGTGGCTACTACGTTGCTGACCCGGAAAAGTGCAAGGCGGTAATGCGTCCTAGCGCTACTTTCAATGCGGCATTGAAAGCGGCTAGAGCCTAAATATAGAATTTATAGGTAATAGCGCTAAGTGCCTAATTAAGCAATTGGACTTACCATCAAAGGGCAAACTAAAAAGGCAAACTTTCGGGTTTGCCTTTTTACTTAATAGAAATTCTCTGCACAATGCCAAAAAGAAATGACCTAATTGAACTAAGTTATCTGAGCGAGTCTGTCTCGGATATGTCGTTTCTTGGGTTAATGAGACTGCTGGAATCCGCGCGTGCCTTTAATCAAAAAATGGTATCACCGGCATTCTTCTTTATGACAATCAGCAGTTTGGCCAAATCATTGAGGGTGAACGCGCTAACGTAATGAAAGCTTGGAGAAGAATTCAGGATGATGAGCGTCATCACCGAATTGAGCTGTTAGAGATTCGAGAGATAACAGAGCGCAGTTTCCCGGATTGGCTGTTGCGCTTCTATGGAGGCGATTCCTTGATACGGGACTATCCAGCTTTGGCTGAAATGGTTGGTGGTATGGACAAGCATAGCCTTGCTTTGATCAATAAAATGCGTGAAAGCCAGACTTAAGCAAGAAATTCCCATCAGTAGCAAAATAGGTCTATTCAATTAAAGAGGGCGCATATGCGTTTTATTGATAGATCGATTCTGGCAAGCGATATCACGCCAAAAGAAGTATTTGAAAATCGCCGAAATATTCTCAAAGTAGCAGCTGCTGGCGGCTTTGGCGCGGCTCTGGCGCCTTGGTTTTCCAGAGAAGCCTTAGCAGTCAATTCACAAAAGCTGGCTGCCACATTAAACCCTGCATTTGCGGATAAAGACGGATTAACGCCTTATCAGTACGTCACTAGTTATAACAATTTTTACGAGTTTGGCACTGATAAGGAAGATCCTGCCGCAAATGCGCACACTTTACAAACGCGTCCCTGGTCAATATCAATTGAGGGTCTGGTAAAAAAACCAATGACTCTGGATATCGACGCGTTATTAAAGTTGGCCCCAATCGAAGAGCGTATCTATCGACTACGTTGTGTTGAGGGTTGGTCTATGGTTATTCCTTGGGATGGCTATTCACTCTCAAAACTGATTAATAAAGTAGAGCCATTGGGATCCGCCAAGTTTGTGGAATTTATCTCATTGGCTGATCGCAAGCAAATGCTAGGGATTAAAAGCAATATTATTGAGTGGCCTTATCGCGAAGGCTTGCGTATGGATGAGGCGATGAACCCTCTCACGCTACTTACCTTTGGGCTTTATGGTGAGGTCCTACCAAAGCAAAACGGAGCGCCTGTTCGCCTTGTGGTGCCTTGGAAGTATGGCTTTAAGAGCGCAAAGTCGATCGTGAAAATCCGTTTTACAGAAGAAATGCCTAAGACCAGTTGGAGCCAATTTGATGCCCGTGAATACGGTTTCTACTCCAATGTGAATCCCCAGGTTGATCATCCGCGCTGGAGTCAAGCAACCGAAAGGCGTATTGGCGATCCTAAGGGAATGTTTGCTCCAAAAATAAAAACCCAAATGTTTAATGGTTATGGAGAGCAGGTTGCTAGCATGTATGCTGGAATGGATTTAAAAAAATACTATTAAATAATGAAGAAAATATATTCGTTCATACTTGGTGTTGTACTTTCATTTTCTTGCCTATCGGCTTTTAGTCAGACTGATGTTCCCGTTAAAACCATTCCTTCTCTTGATGTGCAGCGTTACTTGGGCACCTGGTATGAGATAGCGAAATACCCAAACTGGTTTCAAAAGAAATGTGTAAGCAATACCAAGGCAGTTTACTCAAGTCGAAGCGATGGTACTTTAAAGGTGCTTAATAGCTGTAAAACCGCAGGCGGCGACATCGCCGAGGCGGAAGGCACTGCGCGTCAAGTTGGTGCTCAAGATTCACCTAAGCTTGAGGTGCGTTTTGCGCCAGCCTGGTTGTCATTTATTCCTTTGGTTTGGGGGGATTACTGGGTGATTGATTTGGATCCCCAGTATCAAGTGGCTGTGGTAAGTGATTCACGCAGGGAGTACCTATGGATTCTGTCACGCACACCACAGTTAGATAAGAAAGTGTATGAAGAAACCATACAGCGTATCCAGGCGCAGCAATTTGATGCGCGTAAACTGGAATTGACTACACAAACATCTGTGCAATAAAAACAATCAATACCAGATGACTTCACATTTATTGCCCCCGGGCATCGAGGTATTTGAAAGGGGCTGGCTTTCAGCTAATAATATTTTTCATTTTGGCGAGGAAGACGTATCTTTGGTAGATACTGGATATTGCGCTCACCAAAACTTAACGCTAGACCTCGTTCGTAACGCATTACAAAAGCATCAGCTATCTAAGCTTGATAAGGTAGTCAATACCCATCTGCATTCAGATCATTGTGGCGGTAATGCTGCTTTGCTAAAGACTTTTGATTGTGATGTATACATTCCTGTCGCAGAAGACTTGGCGGTTAAAAATTGGGATGTCAACTTATTGAGCTATGACAACTTGGGGCAGAAGTGTCCGCAGTTTGCGCATCATGGATTGCTCATTCCAGGCAAGGAAATATTGCTCGGCAGATATCTGTGGCGGATTTTGGCTGCGCCAGGGCATGATCCTCATTCCATCATGCTGTACCAAGAAGAGCATGGCATTTTGATTTCCGCAGACGCCTTGTGGGAAGAAGGTTTCGGGGTGATTTTTCCAGAGCTTTGGGGTGAACCAGGCTTTGAAGAGGTGGCGCAAACCTTAGACCTCATCGAGACTCTGTCGGTGAATTTAGTCATTCCAGGCCATGGCGCACCATTTACCGACATTACTAAAGCACTAGGGGCTGCGCGCTCAAGACTGGATTATTTAGCATCGGATCCGGATCGCAATGCCCGTCACGGCGCAAAAGTTTTATTGAAGTATCGATTGCTAGAGTGGCACAGTAAAGATCTGGCGCTTGTATATGAGTGGATCACTAATACACCAGCCTTGATCAGCGCAGCAAAGCAACTAAATATGGATAAGCATGAATTTGCAGATTGGCTACCTAAAGCGCTTGTTAAGTCTGGCGCGGCAAAACTTGAGGGCAATCAATTAATCGATCTTGCTTGAAGATTGCTAAAAGCTGAGAGCAATTTTTCCATAAACAGACCAGTTATAGAGTTGGTAGGTTTGGACCACTTGTTTTGCGCCACCAATGGCTACTAAAAGATTTTTACTCAAACGCTGCGTCAGCATTGCATCGATTGGTACGAACCATCCCCCGCTAACGGCGTTATATATAGCGCCATTTTCATCCCAAAAACGCAGTTGAGTGTTTGGGCCTAAATTGAATCCCACAGTCGGATAGAGTTCAAGGCGGCTTGCTAGCGAAGGCGGGATAACACCTGATGGCGCTTTTGCATTAAATCCAATCATGTAGCGCGCAAGTGGCGAGATATCGGCCAGAAGATTTTGTTTGTTTTCTGCGGGGATGAAAGAAGTGCTCACTTGTGGTCCAGCAAGCCATTGGCCTTGATTACTTAGCGGAGCGGTGACGCGAGCACCGATATTGCCAAACCATCCCGCTTTGCCACCCCAAACCGTTAACATCAGATTATTGGCGGAGAAGGTTCCCGTCGCTGTTTGGGGAAGTTGTGGGCCATAAGAGGCTGTGTATGCTGTATCTAGCCTCATCGTACCGCGCCAATCCCCAATATTTAAGGGGTTGTAGTAGCGCAGCTTGAGAGTGTCGACATAATTTTGGGAGCCCTCATAATCATGGTATCCCCAAAATTCAAGGGTGTGATTTTGTGATCTATCTTGTGAAGCGTTTATAAGGCCCCATGTTGGCGCGGAACTGGTTTGCTCGGCGGCAATTGCTAAGGCACAGACAAAACATAGCAAGAAAAAGCTTAGCGTACGCAAAAAAGTCATATAGGCATTAATATTAAATGACAAACCACTATTTATAAAAAATTTAAAGAGGAAGTATGGAACATACCGCATTAGTTACAGGCGCTACCGCAGGATTTGGTGAGGCGACCGCAAGGCGATTTTTGGCTCATGGCCATAAGGTTGTCGCGGTTGGTAGAAGAGCTGAGCGCTTAGCCTCTTTAAAGGCTTCATTGCCGCTAGAGCAACAGAAAAAACTGCATACGATGGTGGTAGATGTGTGCGATAGCGCGCAGGTCGATGCATTGGCAAGCGCTTTGCCAGCAGAGTTTTCAAAAGTGACGGTGTTGGTAAACAATGCCGGCCTTGCTTTGGGATTGGAGCCTGCATACCAAGCAAAAGTTTCTGATTGGGATCAAATGATTGATACTAATATCAAGGGTTTGGTGCATATGACAAGGACATTTCTGCCTGGCATGGTCGAGCGCAAGTGTGGGCACCTTATTAATATAGGATCAGTGGCAGGCCTTTATCCATATCCTGGAAGTAATGTGTATGGGTCAACTAAAGCTTTTGTCAAACAATTCAGTTTAAATTTGCGAGCTGATTTGCTTGGTACGCCTTTGCGAGTTACTTGTATTGAGCCAGGCTTAAGTTCTGGTACTGAATATTCGAATGTTCGTTTTAAGGGTGATGATGATAAAGCGGAAAAAGTATATGAAGGTGTGCATGCCTTAAGTGCGGATGATATTGCTGAGGCGATATATTGGACCGCTACTCTGCCCGCCCATATGAATGTGAATGCCCTAGAGGTAATGCCAGTACAGCAATCTTTTGCTGGGACAACATTGCACCGCGGAGAGTTTAAGTCTTAGATTTGTTCCATTGGTAAAACTTGGGATAGACGCGCATCACTACTGGTCCGTCGAAGTCCCAAGCTTTGCAGTTCCCTAAATACGCGGGTGGTTTTTCTCCGGCGGGATCAAAGAATGCTCCAGGAACCGATTGATAGGCTGCAGTAGCTAGGTTGACGAGTAACTCGCGAAGGTGAGTGCAGCCTTTGATGCCACCAAGGTGTGTATCAATAGTTTTTCGCCAACCTTTGCCAAGTTTGGCGCCTACTAACGCATCCATGGGCGGAATAGCGGTAGTGCATTCCGCATGGGGATGACCATCCATGACCGCTTCTATTTCTTGAATGACAAACTCCCTATCGATGGTCACGCGCACCCACATGTCATGAAATGCTTCGCCAGGTTGCCATACTTTTGCGCTGGTTTGAAAAGGATTGGTTTTGAAGTCCTTTAAATGCCCCTCGATATCCCAGAGACCATCTTCTCTAGCATAGCCCTGGAAGGTGACTTCGCGGGTGTGCAATAAGGAGCGTGGTTTTGGATTAGATAGCATGGCAAGACTGTGAATTTTAGGCTGTTAACCTAATGATAATGAATTCAGTGAAATCTGACCGCCAATGGATTCGTTCTGCTATGTAGTATGCTCTGCAGCTTATGGCAAAACCGATCTCTCTCGAAAAAATTCTTTTTAGTCAAGGCTTTGGCACACGTCGCTACTGTAGCGACTTGGTATACGCTGATCTCGTTAAAGTAAATGGTGTTTTAGCCGAAGATCCAGATGAAAGAATTGCTACTGATAATCTTATTCTCACGGTAGAGGGTAAGGATTGGGAGTATCACGAAAAGGCGTATTTAGCGTTTAATAAACCCGCTAACTATGAGTGCTCACATAAGACAACACATCACCCTAGTGTTTATAGCTTATTGCCCGCTCCTTTTGTGGAGAGAGGGCTGCAATGCGTTGGTCGTTTAGACTACGACACTACAGGTCTTTTATTAATTTCAGATGATGGGCAGTTCATACATAAGATGACAACGCCTAAAAAGAACATTGGTAAGGTTTATGAAATCACTACGCCAGAACCAATCACTCAAAAGCAAATCGATCACCTCATGAATGGTGTTGTACTTGATGATGACCCAAAACCGTGTTTTGCGACAGCCTGTAAACAACTTTCCGATCATGTGCTGGCAATGACTATTGTTGAGGGTCGCTATCACCAGGTAAAGCGCATGATGGCCGCCGTTGGCAATCATGTGGCAAAGTTACATCGCATAGAAATTGGCGCATACCAAATGCCCGCTGATCTGGCAGAGGGGGAATGGCGCTGGTTATATCCAGATGATTTAAAGCAACTCTCACAAAGTATTGCGAGTTAGGATCTTATTATGCTGGTAGATGGATTTAATTTAGAAAAGGAAGTTCCGCTGTGGTCGCTGAGCCCTCATGAAAAAGCGATTAGTAGAACCTTTGTATTTGTCGACTTTCAGCAGGCATTTGAATTTATGACTCTCTGCGCTGGGTATGCGGAAGAAATCAACCACCATCCCGATTGGTCAAATTCATGGAATAAAGTAATGGTAGAGCTTAGTACGCACTCTGCTGGAAAATTAACTTGCTTGGATATTCAGTTAGCAAAAGCAATGGATGCTTTTGCTAATCAAGTGATGAAGAATTAGTGTTCGTCCTCTTCACCTTCATCCTCGTTCATGCTCATGAGGATGGTAGCCAATAAACCATAGACCACCTCAGTAGAAATCATGCCATTCTCATCTAGCTCATCAATCAAGTCATTTAGACGATCTTCGCTTGGTTCATTGAGCAAGGCCATGGCGCATTCGCAGCCATATTCAAAATCTTCGTCATTTTGGTTTTGGTGATCTTCTGGCATATTTATCCTTAAATATTTATCCTTAATTACGGGTTCAGAATAGCAAACTCTGGTGAAAATCGATAGGGTTAGACATTAATTAATCTCGTCTATCATTGCTCCATAGTTTCAATGCGCAAAACCTGTTTATGTGGACTAAATCTTAGATTACAGTTGTGCAGATGAGAGCGTTCAAACCGATTATTTTCCTAGCCTCCTTATTGCCTTTGATGCGTCTCATCTGGCTCGGCATGAACAATGACCTTGGCGCCAATCCCATTGAATTTATTACGCGCTCCACAGGTACTTGGGCGCTAGTATTTTTGTGTATCACTTTAGCAATGACGCCACTGAGATTTTTTACTGACCTAACAGTTTGGATCAAGCTGCGACGTATGTTTGGCTTGTTTTGTTTCTTTTATGCCAGCATTCACTTTTGTATCTGGTTTTGGTTGGATCAAAATCTTGACTTGCAGTCCATCTGGGCCGATGTAGTGAAACGTCCATTTATAACGATGGGGTTTTTGTCTTTAGTTTTACTCATTCCTCTGGCAATTACCTCAAATCAATGGGCTATGCGAAGGATGGGTAAGCATTGGGCTCGGCTACACAAGTTGGTGTATTTAATCGCATGCACCGCGATACTGCACTACTGGTGGCATAAGGCAGGTAAGAACGATTTAGAGACGGTATCTATTTATGCGGCGGTATTATTTTTACTGCTGATTTCAAGGCTTCCATACTTCAGAAAACTTCTGCAAGGCAAACGAATTTAGCTTAATTAAGCTTTCTTAAAACTCAGTGGTGTAGCGTAAGATAAAGCGACGGGTTTCCGCAAAGCCATTTTTGATTTCCATATCGCGACCGTATTGCACGCTAATTCTGCCAAATGGATAGTAGGCTAGCGCACTCAATAAGAAGCGCTGGGTATTCACAACATTGTTCTTATAGGTGTCGCCAACGGTGGTGGCACCACCAGCAACATAAAAGTATGAGACACCTAAAGTGTATGTTTGGTTAATCTTGTAGATTGGGCCTAATTGGGTAGTTGTCAGAGGCTTTTGATTGAGTGAGGTATTGGTCGCAGAGAGACATGCCGCAGCGCATTGACTATTGCCTCCGAACCACATGGTATCTACGGCAATCATCCCATCAAGATTTCCAATAATGGGTTGTTGATAGCCCATTTGTATATCGGTTCGATAACGACCTTCACCCATGTTAAATGCTTGCTGGCTGTTATAACTGCCTGTTGGGATACCTAAGTAGCCGGCAATACCAAAATCTTCTATTGACTCTATCGGCATATGGCCATATTGCAGTGGCGAGTGTTAAGTCACCAATTCCGGTGCTGGCTGGAGAGGAGGCTAGTGACCCGGCCGGCTTGATAGTGCCATAAGGTAACTGGAGGTAAGAGATCGCAGGCAGATCATAAATGGAATAACTTGTACTAAGACGCGCAAGCGCACTTTGAATGCCAATAGCTGGACTGGCGAAAGATCCGCTTGTAGTTGTGGCGCCATTTCGATAAAAAGTTCCACTCTCTGAGTTAACGTAACTCACCATGACATGATTTTTTCCAGGCATGGGGGCGACAATATCGTTTGGCTGTAAATCAACAGCCAAAACCATGGACGGCAACGTTATTAGAAGGATAGCAATCAGGCGATACAAATTCATGTCCGGATTGTAATTAATATAAAAAATAATAGGTAATGGGGCTCTCCCCTACAATGATCTGTATGAGCGCATTTCGATTAAAACTAAGTTCGGCCGCACTATGGCTATCTGTCTCTGCTATGGCTCAAACATCGGCCCCCGTAGGTATGGAAACCTATTCACCCTATACCCCCGAGCAAATTCAAGAATTTAATAATCAGGCGATCTCTCCTGTGGAGGGTCCGTTGGGGCCGGTTGCACCAAATGCGGGCAATCTGAATTTGCAAAAACAACCGTCGCTTGATTCAAAGTACTACAGCCAGCCAAAAGGTGAAGAGGAGGCTGAGTCATTAGAAGTTGAATCTGCTCAGCCCTACCAACCCATGAGTCCTGTAATTCGCTTTTAAGCTAGAACCAGCTCTGCCATTTTATTGAGGGTGAGGAGGTCTTTTGCCTCATCGGGTGTGGCGTTTAACCAAGCATTAAAAAATTCTGGGCGCAATGGAACCACAGTGCGTTTTTCATCTTCGGGTTTATGCATGCGGCTCATTACTGGATGACTGCCAGCTTCAATCGTGAGCATTGAAAAAGAAACAATTAGCTCGCCTGTATCGGGCTCAGTCCAGGTATCCCAAATAGAGGCAATAGCCATAGGCTCATGATTGGCTTGCTTGATGGCGGTGCGTACTGCTTGGCCGGATTCATAGCAAGGCTCATAAAAGGCATCGGCTAAAGCCAAGGCGTAATGTCGTTTTGTCCAAGCATGTTTATAAGACGGTTTATCAGCTACGGTTTCTGCTCTGGCGTTATAGGTTTTCCTGCCAAAAGTCTCTTCTTTTGCCCAAGATGGAAGTAAACCAAAGCGGGCTAAGCCAATGGCAGTCCGATTAGTGTTGTGGCTTTTAAGAACGATGGGACCCGGATAGGTTGGGAATACATCGTGTGCATTACTTTCGGGTAAAGCGAGGTCAAAGTGGGTCTTTACCCAATCTACATTGACAGTGGTGAGGTATTGAACACACATGGATCTATTTTACTGTGGCTTATCTCTAATTAGCTGCGCTCTGCTGGTACTATTGAGGCTAAATTTTAGAAAGAAATTCGCATGAAAACATTTACTTCTGTATTAAATCCATTACTAGCTCGTTGTATTACTGCGGGGCTATTGGTTAGCGTATTAGTAGGCAATGCATATGCCCAGCAAAGTGGTTTACCAATTAATGCGGCTGCTTCAGTAAATGGGGTGATCATTACTAATGATATGGTGGAGCAGGGAATTAAAGCGGCCATCTCGCAGGGTCAAAAAGATTCGCCAGAGTTGCGCAAGGTAGTGATCGAAAAGTACATCGAAGTATTGCTTCTCTCACAGCAGGCCGAAAAAGATGGCTTAGCAAATTCAGAAAGAGCAAATACTCAGCTAGCTATGATTCGTCAAAATTATTTGGCTGATCTTGAGCTCAACACCTATATGTCCAAAAATCCGATTACTGATGCTGATGTTCAGGCTGAGTACAACAAAGAGATTGCTTCATTGGGGCCACAAGGCATGATTGTTGAATATAAGGTAAGTGATATTGCGGTAGCTAGCGAGTCTGATGCTCAAGCTGCATTGGCACGCATTAAAAAAGGTGAGCCCTTTGATAAAGTGGCAAAGAGTGTTTCCTTGGCGCCCAATAAAGTGCAGGGCGGAGCAGTTGGTTGGGTCCAAGCTGCTCAGGTTGGACCTCAAATAGCTTCAGTGTTAACAACGCTCTCAAAGGGTCAAGTGTCACCAGCGCCAATCCAGATGCAACAAGGCTGGTACTTGATTAAGTTGGAAGACAAAAAATCTACTAAGCCACCTTCATTTGAGCAAGCAAAGCAGGCAATCCGCGCAGGCATGACACAGAGAAAACAATATGAGTTCTTGAGCCAGCTTGCGAAAGATGCCAAGATTGTTGTGCAGTAAAAAATCTAGCCAAATAGCATTATCTGAGTTCAAAAGGACCCCTCGGGGTCCTTTTTATTTGCGCTCTAAAGTAATGAAGCTGAAGGTAATATCGCCTTCGGATCCCGGCGTGCGTTCAACCTCTTTCCAGTTGTCTGGATCAGGGACTGCAAAGAAGGTGTCGCCACCCTCAATGTCTAAATCGATTTCAGTGATGTAAAGACGATCGGCTTTATCAAAAGCTTGTTTAAAGAGTTGTTCGCCGCCGATGACAAAAACACGTTCGAACTCATTGAGGCTATTTAGAGCTTCTTCAAGAGATCCAACCAACTCAGCTCCTTTAGCTTCATAGTTTGCATTGCGGCTCACAACAATATTGCGACGTCCTGGTAATGGACGTCCAATAGATTCCCAAGTCTTTCTTCCCATGATGACCGGGTGACCCATAGTGACGCGCTTAAAGAATTGCAAATCCGCGGAGATCTTCCATGGCATTTGATTGTCGCGACCAATGACGTGATTGCGCGAGCGCGCAACGATCATGGAGATAGCAGGGCGAGTCATAGTATTCCTTAAACAGCTACCGGCGCTTTAATGTGTGGGTGGGATTCATAGCCGACGATTTCAAAATCCTCAAATTCGTAGTCAAAAATGGACGCGGGTTTGCGCAAGATATTTAACTTAGGAAGAGGAAAGAAATCCCGTGACAGTTGGAGTTCTACTTGCTCAAGATGGTTGCTATAGAGATGGCAGTCGCCACCAGTCCAGATAAAGTCGCCAACCTCGAGATTGCATTGCTGCGCCATCATATGAGTAAGCAGCGCATAGCTGGCAATATTAAAGGGTACCCCCAAGAAGATATCCGCGCTGCGTTGATAGAGTTGGCAAGATAGCTTGCCATCAGCTACATAGAATTGGAAAAATGCATGGCATGGTGCCAAGGCCATACGCGGGATATCGGCAACATTCCAGGCTGAAACAATAATGCGACGTGAGTCTGGATTCTTTTTGATGGTTTCAACTACTTCAGAGATTTGGTCGATGTGCTGCCCGTTAGGCGCAGGCCATGAGCGCCACTGATATCCATAGATCGGGCCTAAATCACCGTCTGGCGCTGCCCATTCATTCCAAATGGAAACGCCACGCTCTTTTAACCAATTGTTGTTCGTGCTGCCCTTGAGGAACCACAGTAATTCGTAAATGATCGACTTGAGGTGCAATTTCTTGGTTGTCACCATTGGAAAACCATCAGCCAAATTAAAACGCATCTGGTGTCCAAAGACGGAAACTGTGCCGGTGCCTGTTCTATCGTACATTTGAACTCCCTTGGCAAGGACTTCTTTCATGAGATCGTGATATTGACGCATATAAATATTGTTTAAATAGGCTAAGAGTGATTATGTATGAATAAGGATAGCTTACTCGAATGTGGGCGGCTGCACCCCAAGCGCCTTGTGTAACTTGGGAGAGGTGGTGGTGTATTGGAGTTGAATCTGCTTTTCAGGGTTCAGGTAGGACGCAGCCGCAAAGGCCGCTAAGGCAGCCTCATGAAATCCAGAAAGGATTAGCTTTTTCTTGCCCGGGTACACATTAATGTCACCCACGGCATAAATTCCAGGGATGCTGGTGGCAAATTTTTCGGTATCCACGCAAATTTGCTTACGATCAATATTCAAACCCCATTCTGCGATCGGTCCTAATTTTGGCGATAGGCCAAAAAATACCAATAAATCATCCAATGGAATTTGTTTTGTATCGCCATCGATATTGGTAAAGGTAATTTCTGAAAGTCGACCATCTTTTGCTTCATATGCACTCACTTGGCCGATTAAAAATTCCATTCGCTTGCTATCGCAAAGTTCACGCATTCTCGCGATTGATTTTGGCGATGCCTTAAAGTCATCGCGACGATGAATTAAGGTAACGCTCGCAGCTATATCTGAAAAATGGATTGCCCAATCTAGCGCGGCATCACCACCCCCGCAAATCACAATTCTTTTATTAAAAAAATACTCAGGGTTTTTAACGTGGTAGAAAAGCTGTTTGCCAACAAAGGCGTCAATGCCTTCTAGATTAATGGTGCGAGGCTGAAAAGCGCCAACACCACCAGCGATAAAAACAGTTTTGCTCAGGAATTGATTGCCTTGGGATGTCTTCACTAGAAGGCGGCCATCCGCTTGGCGTTCTAATTGCGTAACCTCTTGCCCTAGATAAAATTGCGCCTTGAATGGTTCAATTTGTTTTAGAAGGTTATTGATGAGCTCGCGCCCTGTACAAACCGGAATTGCTGGAATATCGTAGATTGGTTTGTCTGGATAAAGCTCGATGCATTGACCGCCAACTTCTGGCAAAGTATCAATAACGTGCGCCTTGATTTCTAAGAGGCCTAATTCAAAAACCTGAAAGAGACCCACTGGACCGGCGCCAATGATGACAGCATCGGTTTGTGTGGGTGAGTGCGACACAATTTTCTAACTAGAAAATTACTTTACTAGTTGGTCTAGTTTGTTCTTAACGTCTTTCCATTCTTCCGCATCTGGAAGCGCAGCTTTGGATTTGGTGATTGAGGTCCAAGAAGGGGAAAGTTCAGCATTCAATTTGATGAATGCTTGTTGATCTCCTGGCACATCATCCTCTGCGTAAATCGCATTTACTGGGCACTCTGGCACGCACACTGCACAGTCAATGCACTCATCTGGGTCGATGACTAAGAAATTAGGGCCTTCGCGAAAGCAGTCAACAGGGCAAACATCAACGCAGTCGGTGTATTTGCAACGGATACAAGCTTCGGTAACAACGTAAGTCATGGCGGTTTTGTTTCAAGAGCCCCCAAAAGCTGGGCGCAAAGTTATAAAACCCCAATTTTAGCCGAAATAGCCTATTTTTCATGCAAAAGGTCAATTTACTTGAGGTAAAGTTTCCCTTATGAATACAACACTAAACACCAATTCCAGTAAACAAAAACCCAAAATCCTAGTTGCTAGAGCGATTTTCCCAGAGGCTTTAGCCAAATTAGAGGAATCTTTTGAGGTTAGATCCAACCAAGAAGATCGCATTTTTAGTCCTGAGGAGTTGCAAAAAGAACTCTCTAGTGTTGTAGGGGCTTTAGTTGCTGGTAGCGAAAGAATTGATGCGCATGCCTTGGCGCATGCCAAAGATCTCAAAGTGGTGGCCAATATTTCCGTGGGTTACAACAACTTTGATGTACCTGCGATGACTGCTGCTGGCATCATGGCGACGAATACGCCCGATGTATTAACAGACACCACTGCGGATTTTGGTTTTGCTTTATTGATGGCAACAGCGCGACGCATCACAGAATCAGAGCATTGGGTGCGTTCGGGCCATTGGGATAAGTGGTCGATTGTGAACAACCCCCTTGGCATGGATCTACATCACAGTACTGTTGGCATTATTGGGATGGGCCGTATTGGTCAAGGCGTAGCAAAACGGGCCTTAGGATTTGGCATGAATGTGATTTATCACAATCGTAGTCGTCTCTCTGATGTGGACGAAAAAGCATGTGGCGCAAAATATGTTTCTAAAGAAGAATTGCTACGTACAGCAGACCATGTCGTTTTGGTATTGCCCTATAGTGCGCAGAGTCATCACACCATTGGCGCCAAAGAAATTGCACTCATGAAACCGACGGCAACCCTGATAAATATTGCCCGAGGCGGCATTGTGGATGATGCGGCCTTGGCACAAGCTCTTAAAGAAAAGAGAATCTTCGCGGCAGGGCTAGATGTCTTTGAAGGTGAACCAAAGGTTCATCCTGACTTGCTTAAGTTAAGTAATGTAGTGCTAGCCCCTCACATCGCGAGCGCAACAGAAAAGACACGCAGAGCAATGGTGGATTTAGCAATAGAGAACGTAATGGTGGCACTGTCCGGAAAAAAACCGCCCAGCTTAATTAATGCCGAAGTTTTTAAGGGCTAATAAAAATAACAAAGCCGAGTTAAGCTCGGCTTTGTTGTCTTAAGCGAAGTTTGCTTAAATATTATTCTGCTTCAATCTCTTCAGGTAGCTCACGCAGGGCTAATTCAATTCCGCCAAATTTTCCTGCTACCCAGTTATAGACTTTGCAAGCAATCCACAATAATCCAAAGCCAAGTAAGGCGTTGAGAATTAATGCGGATAGTACTGTGAAGCCTGGAATGGCGCCATCACGAATGAAGGCTACGAATAGCGCCAATAAGACGATTGGTACTGAGAAGCACAGGTAAACCAAAACCAGAGTTTTGGCGGTGTGCATTGGGTCTAGGAAGACAAGTTCTTTTTTGCTAAGTTTCATGATGGATGCAATCTTAAAGCAGTCCATCGAAAAGCGCTATATCTACCCAATCACCAGCGGCAATATTTCCTTGGTCGTGACCAAGGATGACAAAGCAATTGGCCTCACTCATGGATCGTAAAATTCCAGCACCTTGACTACCAGTTAGCTGGACAGTGGGCTTGCCATCAGCGCCGCGAGTCATAATGGCACGCTGAAATTCAGTACGACCTGGCTTTTTCCGGATTGGCACTTGAGCAATTGCCTGGGTGAGAGGTGGTTCAGTCTGGCTTGCACCATTTAGTTGCAAGAGAGCGGCGCGGACAAATTGATAAAAGGTAACCATCACCGCTACGGGGTTGCCAGGCAATCCAAAAAACAGGGTTTTGCGCGCAGGGGATTTACCTACCACTGGTTTAAGAACACCAAAGGCCATGGGGCGACCTGGACGCATGGCAATTTTCCAAAAGCCCACATCACCCAACTCTTGCATGATTTGTTTTGTGAAATCCGCCTCTCCCACTGAAACTCCGCCAGACGAAATTAAGACATCGGCTTTACTCGCAGCCTCAATGAAGGCTTGCTTTAAAGATGTGGGGTCATCACGCACAATGCCGCAGTCAATGATTTCTAAATTTAAGCGATTGAGTAAACCGGTGAGACTATAGCGATTACTATCGTAAATAGTGCCGGCTTCTAATGGTTCACCAAGGGCGCGCAACTCATTACCAGAAGACAGAATGGCTACTTTAAGTTTTCGTTTTACTTGTAGAGAAGCGATACCAAGAGAAGCTGCCAAACCGAGATCTGATGGCCGCAGCAAACGCCCAGCTGCGATAGCGGGTTTTCCTTGTTGCAAATCTTCGCCACGTAAACGCCTATTTTCACCACGCTTAATTTGATCACTCTTGAACTCAACCGATTCATCACTACTGTTCAATGTAAATTCTTGCGGAATAACAGTGTCACAGCCCGCAGGCATAACAGCGCCAGTCATAATCTTGAGGCACTCGCCAGTGCCAATGCTTCCCTCGAAAGGTTTGCCCGCAAAGACTGTGCCAACAACCTTAAGCGCTACAGTCGTCTCATTGCAATTGAGGCACGCGCCATCAAATGCAAAACCATCCATGGCAGAATTATCGGCTGAAGGGACATCAATTGGCGAGAGTAGATCGACTGCTAAGATGCGATTAATCGCCTGATCTAATGAAACCGTCTCAATATCGGCTGAATCCTGAATGGCGCTAGATTCTGTAATGAGATCGTTTACTAAAGCCGCAATGGCTTTGCGCGCATCACTCACATGGAGTGATGATGTGAGCAGAATGGGTTGATTGGGAGAATGACTCATGTCGATAATTCTTCTAATGTTTTGAGCTCTTCAGGCGTGTTTACATTCGCAAAGACTTGAGGATCTTCAAATATCACAGTGCTGCTACGCAACACTTTAAACCAGCGATCAATTTTGAGATCACCAGTTTGTAAAAACTTTTCAAGTGAATCTTGCACATCGGCTCGCATTAAACAAAAAACAGGTTGCGCCCATATTTTGCCGTCAAGCTCACGGCTAGAGGCGTAAACCAGATCAAAATCACCTCGCAGCATTTCCTCGGCTAGGCGTTGCGCTAGATCGCTCGGTAGTAATGGTGAATCACAGGGTGAAGTGAGTAGGTATGGGGTTTTACAGGTTTTAAGGCCAACCGAAAATCCTGCTAGCGGGCCCGAGAAGTCTGGAGTCTCATCTACGACCACGGGGTAGCCATAGTTAGCGTACTTGGTGATATTCCGATTGGCGTTGATGATGATCGTATGTGTTTGCGGCTGGAGCTTGGCAATGGCAGACTCAATCATCGGTTTGCCATGAAAGGGAATGAGTCCCTTATCCATACCACCCATTCGCTGGGCACGACCCCCCGCGAGAATTAGCCCGGTAATATCTTTACTAGAAATCATTAGCCACCAATGTAAGACATTTCAACTTTGCGATTGCTGGAAGATAAGCTTGCAGTTTGGGATCCGCGAATTTCTGAATAATGATCATCGCGTGCCGCCCAGGTATTCATAACAGCATTGGCAATTTCTAAATCGGATTTGCCGGTGCGTAGCAAGGTTTTGAAATCAAAGCCTTCATTAGCGAAGAGGCATAAATACATTTGCCCGTCGGTTGAAATGCGCGCTCTTGTACATTCATGGCAGAAAGTTTGGGTGACGCTGGAAATAACCCCAATCTCGCCAGAGCCATCCACATAACGCCAGCGTTGCGCCACTTCACCAGAATAGTTAGCTTCAATCGGTTCTAGCGGGAAAACTTCATTGATTCTGGCAATGACTTCTTTTGAGGGAAGAACTTGCTCCATATTCCAACCATTGGAGCTGCCAACATCCATAAACTCAATAAAGCGCAGAATAATGCCGCTGCCCTTGAAGTGTTTAGCCATGGCGACGATCTCATGATCGTTAGTGCCTTTTTTGACCACCATATTGACTTTAATGTTTTCAAAGCCAACCTCTTGGGCCGCGGCAATACCATCGAGTACGTCGGCAACCGGAAAGTCCACATCATTCATTTTCTTGAAGATAGAGTCGTCTAGTCCATCAAGGCTAACAGTCAGTCTTTTTAAACCCGCCGCTTTTAATGCTGCTGCTTTCTTGCGAAGCGCGCTGCCATTGGTGGTCAATGTGAGATCGAGAGTTTTGTTTTCTGGCGTACGAATTGTCGCCAACATTTCAATTAATGCTTCTAGGTTCTTGCGAAGCAAAGGTTCGCCACCAGTGAGTCGAATTTTTTCAACCCCCAAGCTTGCGAAGATTTTAGTGAGGCGGGTGATTTCTTCGAAGCTTAGTAATTCTTGATGGGCTAAGTAAGGATAGTTTTTATCGAATACTTCTTTGGGCATGCAATAGGTGCAGCGAAAATTGCAGCGATCCGTTACTGAGATGCGAAGATCTCTTAAAGTGCGCCCTCGCTTATCTTGGGTGTGGCCATGGGGTGTAACAAGTGGTGCGCTAATAGACGGCACAAGCCCCTTGCCTTCATCGATGCGAATGGGGATTACCTTGGGGATTGCTTTTTCAACCATATTCTTGATTATGGCTTTGAAACAGATTTTCTGCCAAGCCGCCAAATATCTTTTTGAGATAAATGGCGACCCGGAGAAAAGCTTAAAGCGGTGTTAAACCGTCTTTTCTTGGCCGCCAGTTTCTACTAAAACCATAGGGCCTTTAGGAAGTTGTGCTGCTGGCTTTGGTGCTCTACCTAAGTTATGCACTACTGGCTCAGCCTGAATCTGACTTTGTGCTTCAGCATGCTTGGATGCATCGGTTGCCACCCAAATCATGCCAGCGGATTGCACAACACTGTGCAATGGAGTTTCTTCTAGCGCTTGGAAAGCCACTTTAGGAAGTTCTGGTGCAGGCTTGCTAATCGCTTCAACAGTTGAAGTAACAGCAACAGCAACAGCTGCTGGAGCTTGAGTAGCTGAAGTAACAGAAGCGTTTTGCGCTGGACGGTTAGATTGACGTGGAGGGCGTGGAGCGCGCTCTTGCCTTTCTTGTTTTTCAGCACCTGGCTTTGCATTACCAAAGCTATTCACAATGTTCTGAATTGGCATACTCGCAGACGCGCCAGCCATGCCAACTGGAGGACCGGAGAATGGGCCTACTGAAGAAGCTGCTACTGGCGCAGCTGATGCATCATTGCCGCCTTCTGTGCGTTAACCGCGCGCGCGCCGGCCGCCGCCACCACCACCACCACCACGACCACGACCACGACGCTCTTCACCATCTGCATTTGGAGTGGCTTCACTACCTGGTGCGGCTTCCGTTGCAGGTGTTACCGCGGCTGGATTGGCTTGACGCTCTGGCTTTGGACCATTTTGACTACCTTGGTTGCCATTGCGGTTATTACCGTTACGGTTGTTGCCATTGCGGTTATTGCGGTTATTGTTGCCACCTTCTGTCGCATTGCCTTCAGCTGCATTTGCTGCTGGACGCTCGGCGCGATCATTGCGATCACCCCTACGATTGCGACCGCGATTGCCGCCATTGCGACCTTGGTTGCGGCCACGATGATTGCTAGGGGTTGGTTTCGCTTCAACTGCTGGTGATGAACCAAAGAGTTTTTTGATAAAGCCAAAGAAACCACCAGAGCTTTCTGCCGCAACTTTTTCGGTACGAGCAGGGCGTGGCTGACTAATTGGCGCAGGTTGCGTTGGGGTAATGCCTTTCACAGCTGCTTCTGGACGCGCTTTTACGTCAGCATCCTTGCGGCTCACAGTGGTATCAGTCTCGAGTTCGCGTGCCGCCTCTTCCGCCATGACATAGCTGGCTTTTTGATCGTCAAGACGAGGGTCATCGTGACGTAAACGCTCTAACTTGTAATGCGGAGTTTCTAAATGTTTGTTTGGAACCATCAAGACGTTCACTTTGAAGCGAGTCTCAATTTTGATTACTTCAGCGCGCTTTTCATTCAAGAGGAAGGCAGCTACTTCAACTGGAACCTGCGTATGAATCGCCGCGGTGTTTTCCTTCATTGCCTCTTCTTGAATGATGCGAAGAACTTGCAATGCGGATGATTCAGTATCGCGAATGTGACCGGTGCCGTTACAACGTGGGCAAGTGACATGACTACCCTCAGACAATGCTGGGCGCAAACGCTGGCGCGACATTTCCATTAAGCCGAACTTGGAGATCTTGCCCATTTGAACGCGAGCACGATCATGACGCAACGCATCGCGTAGGCGATTCTCGACATCTTTCTGCGCTTTGCTTGAGTCCATGTCGATGAAGTCGATCACGATTAAGCCGCCCAAGTCGCGCAGACGTGCTTGACGAGCGATTTCATCGGCAGCTTCTAAATTGGTGCGAGTCGCAGTCTCTTCGATATCAGAACCACGAGTTGCGCGAGCTGAGTTCACGTCCACTGAAACCAAAGCTTCAGTATGGTCGATCACAATCGCGCCACCAGATGGCAATGGCACGGTGCGAGAGTACGCAGTCTCAATTTGATGTTCAATTTGAAAGCGCGAGAACAAAGGTACATCATCTTGATAGCGCTTTACGCGCGGTAGATTGTCTGGCATTA
>CAZHWF010000015.1:0-5993 GCA_964536365.1 uncultured Polynucleobacter sp. | reverse complement strand
TTTCGCCAATATCAGGCTGGAAGTAATCACGAATCGCGCGAATCACCAAGCTAGATTCAAGATAAATCAATAATGGCGCAGAGTTACCTTTAGCCGCTTCATCAATCGCTTTCCACAACTGCAAGAGATAGCTTAAGTCCCATTGCAATTCAGTGGCATCGCGACCAATACCTGCGGTGCGAGCAATAATACTCATGCCATCAGGCACTTCTAATTGGGCCATGGCTTCACGCAGTTCTTGACGGTCTTCACCCTCAATACGGCGAGATACACCACCTCCTCTTGGGTTATTTGGCATCAATACCAGATAACGACCTGCCAAGGAGATAAACGAGGTTAGTGCCGCGCCTTTTTGGCCGCGCTCTTCCTTTTCTACCTGAACAATGATTTCCTGGCCTTCACGCAAGGCGTCCTTAATGGAGGCATTGCGAACGTCGATACCCTCTTTAAAGTAGCTGCGGGCTACTTCCTTGAACGGCAAAAAGACATGGCGCTCTTCGCCGTAATTGACAAAGCAAGCCTCTAAAGAGGGCTCAATGCGGGTAATAACACCTTTATAGATATTGCCTTTACGTTGTTCACGACCGGTAGCTTCAATATCAATATCAATGAGTTTTTGACCATCAACGATGGCAACTCGCAACTCTTCTTGTTGAGTTGCATTAAACAACATGCGTTTCATAACACTCTCCTATGGGGGAGGGTGACCTTGCGCGCTGCGTTAGGGGACAGGTTAGATGCCGCTTAGGGCTATGCCTAGCGCGGTATAAGAGTGTGGATCATGCAAATCTAAGCACTTTTTGCCTAGCTCACCCAATTAACGGTTGGTTAAATCGGTGCCACACTTGACGATCGCCGCAGAGACCTCCTTTAGGTCATCAATGCAGGCGCGCGCCTGAAAACTGTCTTCTAATCGCGGGTCGCGGCATACGGCACACCAACCCTGCGCCTCATTACAACGGGGGAGGGGCAACCCCGGGAGTCTATTAAAGGGCGACTCCAAGCTCCACAATTCAAGCCTGGTTTCAGGCTGGGTCTAGTCAATAAATTGCCTAGAGCGTTGATTATACGGCACAAGTTGCGTGACAATGGGGTATTGTTGAGTCCCTTGTCATCCTTCGTCGGGGTCGCAAGAGAGCTAAATCATGAAATCCGAACCCGTTTCCAAGTCTTCTAAGGCAAAAACCCCCTCTACAACCGCTTCTGCTGCGGTGCACCTACAGACCATTGGTCCTGAGGAGGCTGGCCAACGTCTGGATAACTATTTATTACGGTGGGCAAAAGGGGTTCCCAAAAGTCATGTTTACAGAATCATCCGCTCTGGAGAGGTGCGCGTAAATAAAAAGCGGGCAGAACCGACTACTCGCTTAATCGAGGGGGATGTCGTGCGTATTCCCCCTGTGCGAATTGCCGAACCTGCTCAAATGGCCGCAGCCAATACTGCCCAAACTAAATCCCGAGCTCATGGATATTCGGACAAGATGCCGATTCTTTTTGAGGATGAGGTTTTATTAATAGTGAATAAGCCAGCTGGACTGGCTGTGCATGGGGGATCTGGAATTGCCCTAGGGGTGATTGAGACTTTACGGATCACTCGACCCGAGTTGAAGTTTTTGGAATTAGTTCATCGTTTGGACCGCGATACCTCTGGAGTTTTACTTTTGGCTAAAAAGCGGAGCGCTTTGGTGGAGTTGCACCGTCAAATTCGCGAGGGACAAACTGATAAGCGCTATTACTTGTTGGCGCATGGTGAGATTGTGCAGGGCGCGCAAACCATGCAGCTTAAATATCCTCTACATAAATATCTTCTACCAAATGGCGAGCGTCGTGTGCGGGTTGATCCAGATGGTTTACCTAGTCATACCGCGTTGCGTGTGACTAAAGTACTTAAACGCGAAGATGCGAAAATTACTTTGGCCGAAGCACAGTTGAAGACGGGCCGCACCCATCAAATTCGGGTACATCTGCAGAAGTTGGGCCACGCTATTTTGGGTGATGATAAATATGGCTTTGAAGACTTGGATAAAGCAATCAGATCCAAGCGCCTTTATCTGCACGCTCATCTGGCAGGCTTTACACATCCACGCACAGGTGAAAAGATGCGCATTGAATCACCATTGCCCGCAGAATTTACTGCCATGATGAAAACTTTTGAGCAGCAAGACAGAGCAATACAAGATGTCTCAATCGAATAAAGCAAATCGACCTTACGACCTGATTGTGTGGGACTGGGATGGAACCATTATGGATTCCACGCCAACCATCGTTCACTGTATTCAGCAAGCATGTCGCGATTTAGGGTTCAAAGCGCCAGACGATAGTTTGGCTAGTTCAGTCATTGGTTTAGGTATTCAAGATTCTTTGCGCAGAGCGGTTCCTTGGATTGAGCCAAAACATTTTCAAGATCTGACAAATCGTTTTCGATACCACTATTTAGCCAAAGACCATGAGTTGGATTTGTTTGTGGGGATTCGGGAGTTGCTGGAAGAATTGCATGCCAAACAATACTTATTAGGAGTTGCGACAGGTAAGTCACGCGTGGGCTTGGATCGCTCGTTAAAGCATCATCAGATCGGGCATCTTTTTCATGAGACGCGTACTGCGGATGAGTCGTTCTCTAAGCCTCATCCAGGAATGTTGCTTGAGTTGTCCGATGTCACCCAAGTGCCAACACGTCGCATGCTGATGATTGGTGATACAACCCATGATTTGGATATGGCAGCCAACGCTGGCGTAGATGCGGTGGCGGTGACTTATGGCGCACATCCTCCAGATACATTAAAAGAATCACCATCATTGACTCATGTTGATAATGTTGCGCAGCTTGCGCAATGGCTTAAAGATACTTTGCAATACTAAGGAATTGAATCGATGGAAAACAATCAAAACCCAAACTGGGAACGTCAAGCACTCGAGCACCTCCTTTTGGAAAATTTAAAGGAGACACGTAAAGCGCGTCGCTGGAAAGCGGTGTTACGTATTTTGACTTTGCTCGTGATTGTCTCAGCGCTGCTGGTGATATTCGATATTCATCTGCCTGGTAAGGGTATGGGGGCTGAGAAACATACCGCCTTAGTCACCCTCGAGGGAGAGATTTCCTCAAGTTCGATGGCTAACGCAATGGATATCAATGCCTCTTTGTTGTCTGCTTTTGAAAATGAAAGCAGTGCTGGTGTTGTGCTGCGTATCAATAGTCCAGGTGGATCACCGGTGCAGGCCGGCATGATTAATGATGAGATTCATCGTTTGCGTAAGCTCTATCCAAACAAACCATTTTATGTAGTGGTTGAAGATGTTTGTGCATCTGGAGGCTACTATGTTGCGGTAGCGTCTGATCAAATCTTGGTTGATAAAGCCAGCTTGGTTGGTTCAATTGGTGTGATCATGGAAGGCTTTGGATTTACCGGCTTGATGGATAAGTTAGGTGTAACTCGGCGCATGATTACATCTGGTTCAAACAAAGGCATGTTAGATCCATTTAGCAAAGAGGACCCCAAGCAGGTGGAGATGGTGAAAACCATGATCGATGAAATCCATCAGCAATTTATTGCAGTGGTAAAAGAAGGTCGTGGTGATCGCTTAAAGGATGTTCCAGATTTATTTTCTGGTCGCGTCTGGAATGGTGAACAAGCGGTGAAGATTGGGCTAGCTGATGGTTATGGCACAGTCGATACGGTTGCGCGCGATATATTTAAAGCCCCCGATATTCTGGATTACACCCTCAAAGAAAACTTTGCTGAGCGTGTTGCTAAGCGCTTTGGTGCTGAGGCTGGCGCCGCAGCTGGCAAGGCTTTAGTCAAAACACCTGATCTAAAGTAAGAAAAAACATCAGATAAAAACCAGCGCAGTAAAGCTTAGGCCAATAGTAGAAATACGGTTGGCCTATTTTGTAATGGAGCGCATGCAGCTTCATTTGGATAATGCTTGCGCCAGTCCGCAATAGTCAGGGTTGTGATCATTTCTGTTGGTAGACTCAAATCAACGCCTAGGCAAAGTAAGCTTTGTGGCGCAAGAGAGCTGATGCAGGCCATCAACATCGCAGTGTTGCGATAGGGCGTCTCAATCCAGATTTGAGTCTGTTGTAGTTTTCGAGATTCCACCTCAAGTTGTTTGAGTTTGCTAGTGCGCTCATGGGTATCGTGAGGAAGATAGCCCTGAAAGGCAAAGCGTTGACCATTAAGGCCGCTTGCCATAAGACCCAGCAATATTGAACTCGGACCTATTAGTGGTTTAACTTTGGCACCCAACTTATGCGCTGCTAAGACCAGCTCTGCTCCGGGATCCGCAACACCAGGCACGCCTGCTTCAGACATTAAGCCCATATCATTGCCAGCAAGCAATGGTTTCAGAAGATCCGTGGGCTTTACTGAATCTCCATACTTGGCATTACGAGCCGCTCCGCGCCATTCACTCATTTGCATTTCTTGAATGGTGCAAGTGAGTGGTGCTACTGAATCGATTGCCTTGAGAAGGGCGCGCGCTGTTTTGGCATCTTCAACAATCCAATGCTTTAACTTGGATGATTGCGTAATCGTTTCGGCGGGAAGTACCCAGGACAATTGCTGCGCGCGCTCATCATTCCCCAAAGTGTTTGGAACTAAATACAGGGTGCCAAGTTTGCTCATGAACTTATTTTTCTAAACTTTCTTGTTCTTTTTCTTGTTTTTATTTCTGAATATCTTTTGATGGAATGGCAAATCCTGCATCACGCAATAATCCTGTGAGCGCAATGAGTGGCAGGCCAATCAGCGCTGTTGGATCATCGCTCTTAATTGACTCGAGCAAACTGACACCAAGACCTTCTGACTTCGCGCTACCTGCGCAATCATAGGGCTCTTCAGTGAGTAGGTAGGCTTCTAAAACGCTATCTGGAAGTTTGCGAAAGGTCACTTCTGTTGGAACGCATACGGTGGTTTGCATATCACCTTTCATGAGGCACAGTGCTGTTTGAAAGGTGACTGTTGCACCACGCATGAGTTGCAACTGCGCTAACGCTCTTTCAAAATTTCCGGGCTTACCAATCGCTGCTCCACAAAGATCCGCCACTTGATCCGAGCCAATAACCCAAGCATGAGGATGTTCTTTAGCAACTGCCGCCGCTTTGGCGTGAGCTAGACGTAGTGCTAAATTTAAAGTGCTTTCGCCAGCGAGTGGCGTCTCATCTACTTTTGGTGAGTAGACTTCAAAAGGAATGCGCAGGCGCTCTAAAAGTTCGCGGCGGTATTTGGAGGTGGACGCCAAAATGAGGGAAGGGGTTTGGGTACTACTCATCGTGTTCTGCGCTTTCGGAATTGCATTCATTTAGACTGATGCTATGAATCGTAATCAAGTTTTACCTCAAGTCGAGCTATCTGCTGAGCCAAGCGCTCTGAAGAAAGTGGATTTTTGTGCCCCTCAGTCCTACAAGGGTGCTGGTTTTTTAAGCATATCCGATTTACCAAGGGTGGCTGAAGAGGCTTCGACCATCGTTGCTGGGGATGGTTTTCATTGGACTGTGAGCACCCATTTTGAAGAATCTCCTGGTAGCGAGCCCCATCAAATCCTAGATTTAGGCTTAAAAGGACGTTTGCACTTGATATGTCAGCGTTGCTTGCAAGACTGTGCAGTGGATTTGGATGAAAAGCGCCGCTTTATCCTTGTAAAGACCGAGGATGAGGCTGATGCCTGCCCAATAGACGATGAGGAGCAGGATCCTCTGGTTATTAGCCAGCAATACAACCTCTTGGAAACCATTGAGGATGAGGTTTTGCTGTCTTTACCTCTCATTCCCAAGCATCCAGAGGGTTTTTGTGAGCCCCACGCCTCTACTTTTGGAGATGAGGAGGTTGATGAGGCCTCAAATGAGCGGGAAAATCCCTTTAACATATTGAAAAATATGAAGAAAAACTGAAATTCTGGGCTTAATTTCAGTTGTTGTTTTGGGTAGGTTTTGTCAATAAATCAAGCATTTAGGTGCTTTTCCATGCTAGAATATCGCCTTGCTTAGGAGTTCA
>CAZHWF010000014.1:25809-26103 GCA_964536365.1 uncultured Polynucleobacter sp. | reverse complement strand
AGCGCATCCTCAAGATGCCTTGGCTTGCAACTCAATTGCCGTAATTTCGTTGATTTAAAGGCCCTTCATGAAAATTGCAGTTCTACCGGGCGATGGTATCGGCCCGGAAATCGTTGCTCAAGCCGTTCGAGTACTCCAGGCACTCGGCCCTAAGTTTGACTTGGAGGAGGCCCCAGTTGGCGGGGCTGCTTATGATGTTGCTGGTCATCCTTTGCCGCCCGCAACCCTGGAGCTAGCTAAAAAAGCAGATGCTATTTTGTTCTTAAAAGGCCGCATAAAGTTTGTTGACGGGCT
>CAZHWF010000014.1:0-25799 GCA_964536365.1 uncultured Polynucleobacter sp. | reverse complement strand
AGCAGATGCTATTTTGTTTGGCGCTGTAGGCGACTGGAAATACGACACGCTTGCCCGTGAGCTACGTCCCGAGCAGGCTATCTTGGGTCTACGTAAACATTTAGAGTTGTTTGCCAACTTTAGACCTGCGATTTGCTACCCAGAACTCACTGCTGCTTCTAGTCTTAAGCCAGAAATTATTGGTGGCTTAGATATCTTGATCGTGCGCGAACTCAATGGCGATATCTATTTTGGACAACCACGTGGTATTCGCAGCTCTGAACTGCCTTTATTCAAAGGCGCCCGTGAGGGTTTTGACACCATGCACTACAGCGAGCCTGAGGTGGAGCGTATCGGACGCGTTGCTTTTGAAGCTGCACGTAAGCGCGGTAAGAAGGTTTGTAGCGTAGATAAAGCGAACGTATTGGAAACTTCTCAGCTATGGCGCGAGGTGATGATACGTGTTTCTAAAGAGTATCCAGATATAGAGTTGTCACATATGTATGTAGACAATGCCGCAATGCAATTAGTCAAGGCCCCTAAAGCCTTTGATGTAGTGGTAACTGGTAATTTGTTTGGCGATATTCTTTCCGATGAGGCGGCAATGTTGACTGGCTCGATTGGTATGCTCCCATCTGCTTCTTTGGATAAAAACAATAAAGGCTTGTATGAGCCTAGCCATGGTTCCGCACCTGATATTGCTGGCAAAGGTATCGCTAATCCCTTGGCAACCATTCTATCTGCCGCAATGATGCTGCGCTATTCATTGGGTATGCCTGCTGAAGCTGACCGTATTGAAAAAGCTGTCCAGAAAGTATTGGCACAAGGATTGCGTACGGCCGATATTTATACCGAAGGTACGAAAAAAGTATCTACCGTGGAAATGGGCGATGCTGTAGTTGCTGCGCTTGCATAAAGAGTAGAAAAAACAAACAGAAACAAAGCAAACAGAATCAAAGCGAATAGAAATAAAAACAATCACATTTACTAGATAGTTAAAGATCATGGCAAATACAAAGACACCTTTGGTTGGTTTAGTTGGCTGGCGCGGTATGGTTGGCAGCGTTCTCATGGAGCGTATGCTTGCTGAGAAAGATTTTGATCTGATCGAGCCCGTATTTTTTAGCACTAGCCAAGCGGGTGGAGAAGTTCCTTTGCTAAACGGACAAAAGGTAACGAAGTCAGAAAGCACATTGCAAGATGCTAATGACATCAACGCGCTTTCACGCTGCGACATTATCCTGACATGCCAGGGTGGCGATTACACCAATGAGATTTTTCCTAAATTGCGTGCCGCAGATTGGAATGGTCATTGGATTGATGCCGCTAGCGCATTGCGCATGAAAGATGATGCGGTATTGATTTTGGATCCGGTAAATCGTCCGGTCATCGATAATGCGCTTGCTTCTGGCGGTAAAAATTGGATTGGTGCGAATTGCACAGTTAGTCTGATGATGATGGCCATGGGTGGTTTGGTGAAGGCTGATATGGTTGAGTGGATCAGCGCCATGACATATCAAGCTGCATCGGGTGCTGGTGCTCAAAACATGCGCGAATTGCTTCTGCAAATGGGCGCATTGCGTGATAGCGTAGCTACTGAATTGGCAGACCCATCTTCATGGATTTTGGATATTGATCGCAAGGTCACTGAAACATTACGTTCTGCTGATTTCCCGAAAAAGAACTTCCGCAATACAGCCTTGGCTGGTAGTTTGATTCCTTGGATTGATGTGCCTGTTGAGAATGGCCAAACTAAAGAAGAGTGGAAGGGTGGTGCTGAGTTCAACAAGATCTTAGGTCGCCCAGCATTTCGCACGCCTGGCAGCATTCCGATCGACGGCCTTTGTGTGCGCGTAGGCGCAATGCGTTGTCATTCTCAAGGTTTAACCGTAAAGCTAAAGAAAGATATTCCACTTAAAGAGATTGAGGCAATTTTGGCTGCTGATAATCAGTGGGTCAAAGTGATACCGAATGATCGTGAGACTACTGAGCGTGATTTATCGCCTGCAGCCGTCAGTGGTACATTGACTGTGCCAATTGGCCGTTTACATAAGTTGGCGATGGGTCCTGAGTATTTGGGCGCATTTACAGTTGGCGACCAGTTGTTATGGGGCGCTGCTGAACCATTGCGCCGTATGCTGCGCATCTTGCTTGAGAAGTAATTAGCTGGCATGTTGTGTATTAACCGGCTGAGCTTTGTAAGGCTCCTGAGTGTTGTATTGCTTGGCTGGTCATCTGTGGCTGGCGCTATCTCCTTAGGCGCTCCACAATTGCAGTCTCGTCCTGGTGAGCCATTAAGAGTTGAGATTCCGATTCGTGTTGGCGCTGATGAGCAGTCGGCTTTATCGAGCCTGAATGTGGCAATGCCCGATAAGGCGACTTACCAGCGCCTTGGGATATCCCAAAAGATTATTGAGCTTAATCCACAGGCGATGGTGTACCGCAATCGCGCGGAGCAATTGATGGTTCTGGTTGAGACTGTGAATTCAGTGCCGATGACCGATGATCCATTTTTGGATGTCCTAGTCAATCTCAATTGGTCAAGCGGTAGCCTCACCAAAACGTTTACGCTTTTATTGGGCGATGTACAAAAAATCACAGTAAAGTCTGGTCAATCCTTATCTGAGATCGCCGCCATGATTGCGCCGCAAATGGAGGGCGCAACTCTAGATCAGACAATGATGGCTTTGTATAAAGTCAATCCAGATGCATTTGCTAGTGGCAGTATCAATCGCTTAGCTGCTGGTGCTGAGTTAACCAGGCCAAGCCAAGCGCTATTGCGGTCCATTAGTCCTGCAGAGGCAAGTCAGTTTGTTGCAGATGCTAATGAGCAATGGCGTCAAGAGCGGGGCGAAAAGACTGGTGCCAATAGTGCATCCAAAAGCCCAAATGCTAAAACACCAGAAGCATCTCTAAAAGATCGCCTCAAGATAGGTTCTAGCGCAGATGGCAACGAGCAGGAGCGTCGCTACACCGAGGAATTAGTAGCGCAAGAAAAAATGCTTGAGCAAACCAAGGCTCGTGTAGCAGAGCTGGAAAAAAATATTGCTGACTTGCAAAAGCTTTTAGATAAATCTAAAGAGAAGAAGGCGGTTGATAATAACTTTGGTTTGGGTGGCTTTGCCCCTGCGATTTTGGCTGTAGCTTTAATAGCGCTCACTGGGCTATTGCTCTGGGGTTTAGCGCGCAATGCGCGTCGCTCGGAAATGCCAGCTTTTCAAGTGGAGAGTCATGCTCCTATCCATGGAGATAAAACAGAGACACCGGCCGCTGGATCGCATTTCGAGATGCCCGCTCGTGCTAAGGCATTGTTTGCCGGAATTGATCTGGATCTCTCAAAGCCAGTAACAGAATCATCTGTACTACCTACAGTTGCAAACCCATTGGCTGATACATTGCGCGTCAAACTCAATCTTGCTCGCGCCTACATCACGATTGAAGATTTCACTGCCGCTAAAAAATCGATTGAAGAGGTGCTTGGTGTTAGCAACTCTGTTGATCCAGCCATCACCATAGAGGCGCAGGGCTTATTGGCAGAAATCTCCCACCGCAATACCTAATCATGCGTATAGCCCTTGGCCTTCAGTATGACGGTAGCCCTTATTCTGGTTGGCAAACACAAGTCAATCACAACACAGTACAAGACGAGTTAGAAAAAGCGATATCCGCTTTTGTTGGTGAGCCTGCTTACCTTGAGATGCCTATTCATACAATTACTGCTGGCAGAACGGATGCGGGTGTGCACGCATTAGGTCAGGTTGTTCACTTCGACACTAATGTGGAACGGGAAGACTTTTCTTGGGTCAGGGGTGTGAACTCATTTTTGCCACCATCGATTGTGGTCAATTGGGCCAAGCCTGTTTCCGATGAGTTCAGTGCCCGCTTCTCCGCGTATGAGCGCGAATATATCTACGCCCTACAAGCGGGGCCTTGTCGTTCGCCCATGTCTCATTCACGCGCTGGTTATCTAATGCTGCCACCAAATCAGTGGCTCGATGTGGATGCAATGAAAAAATCAGCCGAATGCTTAATTGGCGAACATGATTTCAGTTCATTTAGATCTTCGGAATGTCAGAGCAAGACGCCAATTAAAACGATTTACTCCATTGAAATTATTTCGCAGCAACCTTGGTTGTATTTCAAGGTTAGAGGTAATGCATTTTTGCATCACATGATTCGAAATTTAGTTGGCTGTTTTTTGCAAATCGGCCAGGGCAGACACACGGCTGACTGGATGGCCCAAGTGCTGGCCGCCAAGAATCGCCAAATCGCTGCCCCAACTTTTATGGCGGATGGTCTTTATTTGACCAAAATTGCCTATCCCGAGGAATTTGCTATTCCGCAGCCCTGGTTGGCAAATTCGTGGCTGCCTGACCAAGTCATCGGCAGACCCTGAAATAAGTGGCCCTTGGCCTTATCATTCCTTTATGGGTTTACTGACACACTCTCCCGGCCGAACAAGGGTCAAAATCTGCGGTTTGAAGACCTTGGCGGACATCGATGCAGCTGTTAATGCAGGGGTTGATGCGGTTGGTTTTGTCTTTTATCCACCCAGCGTGCGTGCTGTTAGCCCAAATGTTGCTGCAGCGCTGATTTCTAGGCTGCCTGCTGGGGTTGATGCGGTTGGGTTGGTGGTTAATGCCACGGATGAGGAATTTGCCGCTATTCGGGCTGCAGCCTCCATCACGTTATGGCAGTTTCATGGTGATGAGACCCCAGAGCGCTGTATTCAGTTGGCAGCAGGGGATCCCTGGGTGAAGGCTGCTCGGATAGGTGCCGGCTTCGCATTTGATGAATTTTCCCTACAATATAGGGAGGCAAACGCTTTTCTGCTCGATGCCCTGGTTGAGGGTTATGGAGGTGGAGGCGTTCCTTTTGATTGGCAAGGGATTCCACAGACGTGGGTAAGCGAAACCGCGCCTCGGGTCGTTTTGAGTGGTGGGTTGAACGCTCACAACGTGGGCGAGGCGATTGCTCGTCTGCATCCTTGCGCGGTTGACGTCAGTAGTGGCGTAGAAAGCAGCAGGGGCGTTAAAGATCCTGCGCTCATGGCTGAGTTTGTGAAAGCGGTGCGCGCAGCAGATGCTAAAACATCATCCCAATAATTTGCTGTAGATAAATCAAAAGAGGCAACTATGTACGACAAACCAGATGCACGAGGACACTTTGGTCCGTATGGCGGCGTGTTTGTTTCTGAAACTTTGATGTACGCATTAGATGAGCTCAAAGAAGCTTATGCGAAATATCAGAGCGATCCAGAATTTATTGAAGAGTTTCATTACGAGTTAAAACACTTTGTTGGTCGCCCATCGCCTGTTTATCACGCAAAGCGTTGGAGTGAAATGCTTGGTGGCGCACAAATTTATCTCAAACGTGAAGATTTAAACCATACGGGCGCACACAAGATCAATAACGTAATTGGTCAGGCGATGTTGGCCAAACGCATGGGCAAGCCTCGTATCATTGCGGAGACTGGGGCTGGTCAGCATGGTGTTGCGACAGCGACCATTTGCGCTCGTTTCGGTCTAGATTGCACGGTTTATCAGGGAGCGGTTGATGTGGCGCGTCAAGCGCAAAACGTTTTCCGCATGAAGTTATTAGGCGCCAAAGTAGTTCCTGTGGAGTCTGGTACCAAGACTTTGAAAGACGCGCTCAATGAAGCGATGCGCGATTGGGTTACCAATGTCGATAACACTTTCTACATCATTGGCACCGTCGCTGGACCCCATCCTTATCCAATGATGGTGAGAGATTTTCAAAGCGTGATTGGTCAAGAGTGCAAAGTGCAAATGCCAGAGATGACAGGGCGTCAGCCGGATTATGTTTTAGCTTGCGTTGGTGGTGGTTCTAATGCGATGGGTATTTTCTATCCATACATTGATTTGCCAGAAGTAAAGCTTGTTGGTGTGGAAGCGGCAGGGCATGGATTAGGAAGTGGATTGCATTCGGCTGCACTGTGCGTAGGTAAGCCTGGTGTGCTGCACGGCAATCGTACTTATCTTTTGCAAGATGAAAATGGTCAGATTTCCGAAACCCATTCTGTTTCTGCCGGCATGGACTATCCAGGCGTTGGTCCTGAGCATGCATGGTTAAAAGATTCTGGTCGTGCGGATTATGTCGCGATCACCGATGAGGAAGCATTGCAAGCGTTTCATGATTGCTGCCGTATTGAGGGTATCATTCCCGCGCTGGAATCCTCGCACGCTATTGCCTATGCCTGCAAGCTTGCCAAAACATTGCCAAAAGATAAAACCATCTTGGTGAACCTTTCCGGTCGTGGCGACAAGGATATGCATACCGTTGCTCAGGCAACAGGGTCAGAAGGTTAAAAAGCAAACAACAAACAACAAACAACAAATAATAAAAACTAATAACTCATGTCGAAAATTACCGCGCTCTTTAAAGAGCTAAAAGCAACTGGTAAAAAAGGTTTGATTCCTTTTATTACGGCAGGCGATCCCGATCCAAAGCAAACAGTGGAATTAATGCATGCATTGGTGCGAGGGGGCTCGAGTGTGATTGAGTTGGGTGTGCCATTTTCGGATCCAATGGCCGATGGCCCGGTCATTCAGAGATCATCCGAGCGCGCGTTAACGCATGGCGTTTCTTTGCATCATTGCTTGGAAATGGTTAAAGAGTTTCGCAAAAAAGATACGACCACTCCAGTGGTTCTTATGGGATATGCAAACCCTGTTGAACAGATGGGGGCGGAGCGTTTTGCAATCGAAGCAAAAGCGGCGGGTGTGGATGGAGTTCTGGTTGTAGATTACCCGCCGGAGGAGTGTGTTGATTTTGCTGCTCGTATGCGAGTGGCTGGAATTGATCCTATCTTCTTATTAGCCCCAACTTCATCGCATGAACGCATTAAAGCGGCTGCCAAAATCGCTTCTGGTTATATCTATTACGTATCCATGCGTGGCGTTACGGGAGCCTCCCATCTCAATACCCAAGATGTGGCCAGCATCATCCCGAAAATCCGCGAAGAAACCGATATTCCGATCGCGGTGGGCTTTGGAATCAGCGATGCAGCCAGCGCCAAGGCAGTTTCCGCTAGCGCTGATGCGGTAGTGATTGGCAGCCGAATTATTCGCCTTCTAGAGGATGCGCCCCCTGGGCAGGCAGTACAATCACTAGAAACCTTCATTCGTGAGATACGCGACGCATTGGATAGCTAAAACTAATGAGCTGGATAGATAAATTACTCCCACCCCAAATTCAACATACCGATCCTGCGAATCGCAAGTCGGTACCAGAAGGATTGTGGGTTAAGTGCCCTGGTTGCGAAACCATTCTATACAGCACAGACATCGAAGCAAATTTATCAGTTTGTCCAAAATGTAGTCATCACATGCGTATCGGCGCGCGTTTGCGCTTAGAGAGTTTGCTTGATGAAAAAGGTCGATATGAAGTTGGTGCCGATATTTACCCAACTGATCCTTTGAAATTTAAAGATTCAAAAAAATATCCCGATCGCGTTAAGGAAGCTAATGATGCTTCTGGCGAAACAGAAGCTCTCATCGTCATGGGTGGCAAAATTGAAACTATCCCTGTCGTAGCTGCTTGTTTTGAATTCCAGTACATGGGTGGCTCTATGGGTTCTGTGGTGGGTGAGCGTTTTGCGCGCGGCGTACAAGAAGCTATTAATAAGAAATGCGCATTTATTTGTGTGACAGCTACTGGTGGTGCGCGTATGCAAGAAAGTCTTTTGTCGCTCTTTCAGATGGCTAAGACTAACTCCATGTTGACTTTGCTAGCAAAAAAAGGTTTGCCATACATTAGCGTTCTGACCGACCCAACTATGGGTGGCATTTCTGCAAGCTTTGCCTTTATGGGCGATGTTGTGATGGCTGAGCCTAAAGCCTTGATTGGTTTTGCCGGCCCTCGTGTGATTGAGCAGACTGTGCGTGAAAAATTACCAGAGGGATTCCAGCGTTCTGAGTTCTTATTGCAAAAGGGCGGCATTGACATGATTGTGGATCGTCGTCAGATGCGCGGTGAAATCGCCCGTTTGTTAGCGTTGCTGCAAAAACTGCCTGAACCCGCAATTGCAGGTAGCGCAGCCGTTTAAGCGCTTGAGCTCAGCACACCAAGCCCCTATATTATTTTCTAGTCTCGAGGCATGGCTTAGCCACCTCGAAACGCATCACCCTGTCGGCATTGATATGGGTCTTGAGCGTATCAACCGAGTCAAGGCTGCACTCAATCTCCATTTTGATTGTCCCGTGATTACGGTTGCCGGTACTAATGGCAAAGGATCTACATGCGCATTTCTTGAGAGTATTCTTTTGTGCTCTGGTTATCGTGTTGGGTGTCATACCTCGCCCCATTTACTAAAGTTCAATGAGCGTGCTCGCATTAATGGCGAGGATGTGAATGACAATCTATTGCTTGAGCATTTCACTGCCGTGGAGAAGGCGCGAGTCAGCTTGGTGGATGCGCCTACCTTAACGTATTTTGAGTTCACCACTTTAGCAATCATGCATCTCTTCTCTAAATCCAATTTAGATGCAGTGGTGTTGGAGGTGGGAATGGGCGGTCGTTTGGATGCCGTTAATATCGTGGACGCTGATTGCGCGATTGTGACGAGCATCGACATTGATCATGCGGATTTCTTGGGTGGCACACGTGAAGCGATTGGTCTAGAGAAGGCTGGTATCTTTCGTCCTGGTCACATTGCCGTTTGCGGCGATCCCGTCCCTCCGCAATCTTTGATTGATTACGCCCAAAAACTGGGCTGCGATTTATGGTTACAAGGACGCGATTACAACTTTCAGGGCGATAAACAGCAGTGGGGTTGGGCAGGACGCAATAAACGTTTTAGTGGTTTAGGCTACCCAGCGCTCCGTGGCGCCAACCAGATTCTGAATGCCTCTGCCGTTGTGGCTGCCTTGATGGCATTACATCAGCGCTTGCCGGTTAGTGCTCAAGACATTCGCAATGGCTTTGCATTGGTTGAATTGCCGGGACGCTTTCAAGTATTGCCAGGTCAGCCGACCGTGGTCCTCGATGTGGCGCACAATCCCCACGCGGCAGCCACTTTGGCCCAAGGGCTCGATAAGATGGGGTACCACCCATACACCTATGCGATTTTTGGGGCTATGGCGGACAAGGATATTGAGGGCGTTCTCAAACCCTTGTTAAATATCGTGGATTTCTGGTTTTGCACCAATTTGCCAACCCCTAGGGCAGCGAGTGCCGCATTTCTGGCTCAGAAGCTTGAAAGCATGGGTGTAAGGCCTAAAAATGGAGCGGATGGCGGCATTGAAATCTTCGAAAATCCCGCTTTGGCGTATCAAAAAGCGCTATCTCAGGCAGGTGAGGGTGATAGAATTGTGACCTTCGGATCCTTCTTTACTGTTGCAGGTGTAATGACTTACCGAAACAACCAGGCCCACTGATCCATGATTCGTTTACCGAGCTTTTTTAAGCGAAAAACCCAGTCTGATCACCTTGAATTCAGTTCAAGGGGTAGTCGCACCGCCAGAAGGGTGGCTCCACGCAGTTTTCAACGTGCCGTAGAAGCGGAAGAGCTTGCTCTTACCGAAGATCCAGAACAGCAAAGAGCCCGTCATCGATTAATTGGCGCGACCGTCTTGGTATTGATTGCCGTAGTTGGCTTACCCAGAATTTTGGATAGCAAGCCTAAATCTTCACCAAATGACATTGCTGTCAATATTGTGACTAGCTTACCTATTCCCGGTACGGAAGCTAAGCCTGAAGAAAAGCCTAAGGCAGAGGTTTCTGCTGAGGCTGCAAAAGAGGCCCCTAAAGCTGCGGCATTGCCTGAACCAAAGACCGACACTAAAGCAGATTTGAAACCATTAGCTCCATCAACCTCTGGCACTCCAGCTACCCCAGCAGCTCCGAGCGCCAACAAGTCGTCAACATTGGGATTGGCAGCGGGTGAAGAGGTGGTAGCCTCAGCGGTAACACCCAAAACGGATGCCAAGCCTAAGGCAGATGAAGTCAAGCCGATAGCCTCAAATGGTTCGGGTAAGTATGTAATTCAGATTGGCGCTTTTGCATCTGAAGAGCGCGCAAAGGGTTGGATTGCAAAACTCAAAGATCAAAAGATTCCAAACTATGTTTTAAATAAGACGGGAAGCGATGGCGCAAAGTTGTATGTGTTGCGAGCTGGACCGTATACCGACAAAGATGCTGCAGAAGCGGCTGAAAAGAAAATCAAGGCGATGGGTCTTACACCAAGACTCGTCGAATCCGGTAAGCAGTAATGGAATACTTATCCACCCTCAAGCTAACATCGGTGGATTATTTCACCCTAGTTGTGCTCTTGATTTCAGCTTTAGTTGGTATCTCTCGCGGCTTATTTAAAGAAGTGCTTGCGCTTGCTTCCTGGTTTGCGGCTGCTTGGGTCGCTTATCACTACAGCAATTATCTTTCCACCGAATGGTTGTCAACTTTTCATCTAGAGGAGTTGCTTAGTCTAGGGGTAAGCTTCATCATTCTTTTTGTGCTTACTCTGATCATCTGCGGTTTGTTTGGCGGAGTAGTGCAAAAAATTATTTTGTCAGTCGGTCTTAGTCTGACCGATCGTTTCTTGGGCTTGATATTCGGTGTGATCCGCGGCGGCTTAATCGTAGTAGTTCTTGCTACCTTGGCTGCGCTCACGCCTATTCCACAAAGTACAGCTTGGAAAAACGCCATCACTAGACCGGCCATTGATATGGCAACTGGTTTAATTAAAGGTTGGCTGCCAAGCGACTGGGCTAAGCAATTAGGCGATGCAATGCCTAAAGTTACTCCTACCATTACTCCTAAATTAACAATAGGAATCTAGAGATATGTGCGGCGTCGTCGGAACTATTTCCCACTCACCAGTAAATCAACTTCTCTATGATGCCTTGTTGCTTCTGCAACATCGCGGGCAAGATGCGGCTGGCATTGCAACCATGAATGGAAATTCATTCACGCTGCATAAAGCCAATGGCTTAGTTAGAGACGTTTTTAGAACTCGAAATATGCGTAGTTTGGTGGGTAATGCTGGTATTGGTCAGGTACGCTATCCAACAGCTGGTTCTGCCAGCAGCGAAGAAGAGGCGCAACCATTTTATGTAAGTGCTCCTTACGGCATTATCTTGGCGCATAACGGTAACTTGACGAATGCCGCTAGCTTGCGTGTTGAGATGGCTTATCGCGATCGTCGTCACATCAATACTAGCTCTGATACCGAAGTTTTGCTAAACGTCTTGGCTGATGAGCTGCAAAAAGAAACTAATAGCGCAGCGCTAGATGAAGCTGCGATGTTTAACGCTGTCACTGGAGTTACCAATCGCGTTAAAGGCTCTTATGCGGTTGTTTCTTTAATTGCCGGTTATGGCCTCTTGGCCTTCCGCGATCAGTACGGTATTCGTCCTTTGTGTATTGGGCGCATTGATACACCGCAAGGGCCGGAGTGGATGATTGCCTCTGAATCTGTCGCGCTTGAAGGTCTTGGCTTTACATTTGTGCGTGATGTGAATCCAGGCGAAGCGATTTACATTGATTTGGATGGTAATTTTTACTCTCGTCAGTGCGTTCCTAATGCGGTTTTAACGCCATGCATTTTTGAATACGTTTACATGGCTCGTCCTGATTCGACGATTGATGGCGTGACTGTCTACAACGTGCGTATGCGCATGGGCGATTATCTTGCCGAGAAGATTCGCAAAGAAACTAATGTTGATGAGATCGATGTGGTAATGCCGATTCCAGACTCAAGTCGTCCTGCGGCTATGCAAGTGGCGAAGAACTTGGGGGTGGACTATCGCGAGGGCTTTTTCAAGAATCGTTATATTGGCCGTACCTTCATCATGCCAGGCCAAGCAGTGCGTAAGAAATCAGTGCGTCAAAAGCTCAATGCGATGCGTATTGAATTTAAAGACAAGACCGTATTGATTGTGGATGACTCGATTGTGCGCGGCACGACCTCTTTTGAGATTGTGCAGATGGCTCGCGAATCTGGGGCGAAGAAGGTGATCTTTGCATCAGCCGCGCCTCCAGTACGATTCCCAAATGTCTACGGTATTGATATGCCAACACGTAGTGAATTGGTTGCGTATGGTCGCACCGATGAAGAGATAAATAAGATGATTGGTGCAGACCAGCTGATCTATCAGAGCGTTGAAGATATGAAGCAGGCGGTACGCGATATCAACCCGAATATTCAAAACTTTGAAGCCTCTTGCTTTGATGGCCATTACATTACTGGCGATATTACGGAGTCTTATCTGGATGCTTTGGAGGCAGCCAGAAATACCTCTGCCGCTAAAGCTGATCGTCAAAAAGATTCAAGCGACTTTGCCCGTTCCCAACTCCATCTGCATTTGGCAACTGAAGACTAAAAAGCCACAAGAATTTGCCTCTCTAGAGGCAAATTGGCAATTCGGTGTCAAAATAGCAGCATGAAGAGCAAAACTACCCGCAAAAAACCCGATTTTTCCAAGCTAGCGCTTGAGACGCTAGCTGTTCGTGCAGGCACACGTCGTACGGCTGAGTATCAAGAACATTCAGAAGCAATGTTTTTAACTTCCAGCTTTTGCTTTGATAGCGCAGAGTTGGCTGCCGATGGTTTTGCGCATGCTGATCAAGGATTTATCTACTCACGCTTTACCAATCCAACGGTTAGTATGTTTCAAGATCGCCTTGCCGCATTAGAAGGCGGTGAAGCTTGTATCGCAACCGCATCTGGCATGTCCGCTATTTTGACAATGGCGATGGCGCATTTGCAGGCGGGTGATCATGTTGTTTGTTCGCGCTCGGTATTTGGCGCAACGATTCAATTGTTTAGCAATATCTTGGGGCGTTTTGGTATTACTACAACTTATGTTGATTTGGCTGACACCAAGTCATGGCAAGCTGCAGTCCAAGAAAATACGAAACTATTTTATTTGGAGACCCCATCCAATCCCTTAACTGAAATTGCGGATATCAAAGCTATTGCGAAGATTGCCAAGAAAGCGAAAGCATTGTTTGCAGTAGATAACTGTTTTTGTACGCCAGCTTTGCAAAAACCGCTAGCTTTAGGTGCGGATGTAGTGATTCATTCGGCTACTAAATATTTAGACGGTCAGGGTAGGGTTGTTGGTGGTGCAATTGTTGGTAGCAATGATTTCATCATGGGTAAGGTATTCCCGTATGTGCGTACTGCAGGGCCAACACTTTCCGCATTTAATGCTTGGGTCTTCCTAAAGGGGCTTGAGACGCTAGAACTGCGTATGAAGCAGCAAAGTCAAAATGCACTCGCATTGGCGCAGTGGTTGGAAAAGCAATCTGGCGTGGAACGCGTTTATCACCCCGGTCTGAAATCCCACCCACAACATGCGTTAGCAAAGCGTCAGCAAAAAGAGGGCGGGGCGATTCTGTCATTTACCCTCAAGGGTGGCAAAAATGCTGCTTTTAAGCTTATCAATCAAACTAAGCTTTGCTCCATTACTGCAAACTTAGGTGATACACGCACAACCATTACGCATCCTGCCACAACGACGCATTGCCGCGTGAGTCCTGAGGCGCGCAAGGCCGCTGGCATCTCTGATGGTTTAGTACGCATTGCTGTGGGCCTAGAGAATATTAACGACTTGAAGAGTGATCTCATTGGCGGACTCAAAAAATAAGCAGATTCATCAGGATAGACCCATGGGTTTTTCAGATGCTACGCAATTTTGGAATGAGCGCTTTGATAAAGAGGAATTCATTTTTGGCAAAGAGCCAAATGAATACTTAGTTGAGAAAGTAAATCAGTATTTAAAGAAGAACGACAAGATACTTTGCATTGCAGATGGCGAAGGACGAAATGGCGTTTGGCTTGCAAAGCAAGGTATGAAAGTTGTTGGTTTTGATGCCTCTGATATTGCGTTAGCAAAAGCTAAGCAGTTTGCTAAAGAAAATCAAGTGGATGTTGAATATTCATTCTCGGATACAGATAGCTTTTCTTGGGGCGAAAATGTTTACGATGCAGTTGTCGGCATCTTTATTCAGTTTGCAGACCCAGAAATGCGTGAACGCATTTTTCAACAAACTTATCAATCGTTAAAGCCGGGCGGCATTTTTATTCTACAAGGCTACACGCCAAAGCAGTTGGAATATAAAACTGGTGGACCAAGCTTAATTGAGCATCTCTATACTGAAGAGTTGATCAGAGGCCTTGCTAAAGGTTTTGAGATCTTAGAGCTCGTAAGCTATGAAAAAGAATTATCTGAAGGGCCGAGGCACACAGGTATGTCTGCCATTTTGGGTCTAGTCGCAAAAAAGTAGACTCATGTATGAAAACCATTGAAATTAAAAGCGCATGGCAGGGCAATAGTGATTGCAATGCATGCTCTATTCGAAGTTCTGCTTTATTTGCTGAGTTGAACGAAGAAGATTTTTCTAAAATTCATGCGCCTATTGATGATCTTAGGTTTGAAGCTAATTCGGGCATTTATTCACAGGGTGATTCGGCGGAGCATCTGTATACATTGCGCGAAGGTTATATCAAGTTATTACATGTTAATTCGGATGGTTCAAGCAGAATTGTGCGCTTAGTTATGCCTGGTGATCTTTTTGGCATGGAGGCATTGTTAGAGCAAAATTATGCTCATTCAGCCAGCGCTTTATCGAATGTACACTTATGCCGCATTCCAAAAGCGATTATCTCAAGTCTGGGTGAAGAATCGCCGCGCTTACACCGTCAGATAGTCAAAAAGTGGGGTGAGGCTTTAGCACAATCCGAATCTTGGTTCTCTGAAATAAACACTGGTCGAATTGAAGTCCGTTTGGCGCGCTTTTTTCTTAGGGTAGCAAAAGCTTCTGGGGAGATGGCTGTTGCACCTCTCTTTAAGCGCGAGGATATGGGCTTAATGATGGATGTGAAATTTGAAACAATCAGCAGAGCACTATCTTCAATGGCTGATCAAGGGTTAATTTCCAACATCAGCAGATTAAGCATTCAAATTCCAAGCATTGAAAATTTAAAAAATTTTTCTCAAGCAGGGTCTTAATGCAAATAATAAAGAGGTTATGCATAAAAAAAGACTGCTTATGAAAAGCAGTCTTTTTGTTGGAGGGCTTAATTAAATATTTAATTAGGCCTTCTTAGCGTAAGCAGAGCACCAGCCCTTACCAGCAACTTTCTTTGTTCCAAATAAAGAGCAGCCACCAGTTGCATCGCCTACTTTTCCTTGGAATAAGGCGCAGTTATCACACTCCTGGCCTGCGGCGTATTTGGGGTATTTCGCTTTATCTACCGTACTTGCAACGGCCTTGTAGCCCAAAGCGGCAGCCTGTGGATCTGACTCAGCAACCATGGCTTGAGCTTGAACTTTGCCATTTAATGCCAAGGTACAAGCACCAGCTGCTGACAAAATCATAAATTGACGACGACTATTTTTCATGAGGACTCCAAGTGTTTATATGGAAAAAACTTAAATAACAAGCTATAAGCGATATTAAATGGGATGGCACCACCAACAATAGGGGTTTGTCTGTATTAAGTTTGGGAAGTCTAGGCCTCAGACTGTGAAAGTATGCATAAATGCGTATATAAGCATTTAAATCACCGCTTTACGACAAAATAATAGATAGAGGGTTTTATGAAAAAATTTATTTCTCTTGGGCTGATGTTGTTTTCAGGTCTCGTTTCGGCGCAGTCTACTGCGCCCGCTAACCCTGAGCTGCTGCAAATTATCGATAAATCTACGAAATTTGTAGTTAACACCCCAAAGGGCCCAGTTGAAATTACACGAGTAATGACGCCTTGCGCCAAGAATAAGGGGTGGTTACAGCCCTTAGTTCCAATCAAGGGTGTTGTACCAGTCGATGAAATTGATGTGTTGAATGCATTAAACGATAAAGATTCGATCGTGGTTGACATGCGTGTGGTTGATGACCGTGTTAAGGGAACAATCCCTGGATCGGTTGGTATTCCATACACTGAGGTGGCAATGCGCATGGATGAGTTAGGATGCAAAAAACCGGCAGCTGGATCTACTAAGTGGGATTGCTCAAAAGCAAAGAAGGTATACGCATTCTGCAATGGCCCTGTGTGCCCACAAAGTCCAATGGCCATGGCTGCGATGACTCGAGACGGCTTTCCCGCTACCAAGATCTACTACTATCGCGGCGGCATGTTGGATTGGGATGCATTGGGCTTGACTACTGTTAAAGGTGAGTTTTAATACTCCTATAGGTATTTCATAGTTATTTAATTCTGAAGAGGGGGCAATAGCCCCCTTTTTTTGATATCTAAGATTGCTATTTAAGTCTCTCCTAAGTAGCTCATCTAGAAGCCCATGATCTAGATCAAATTGTGCCGAATTGATTGTTTTTGCCCCTTGACATTGAAATTTAAATTGATAATATATAAATAAATATATTATTTAATCATTAAATGAGGTCAGTAAAACATGGTAAATAAAGTCGAGCAGACCAAACCAGCGCCGTATATGAACCCATTGTTAGCGGGTATTTTGCTGGGAACAGTCCTTTTGGCTACTTTCGTGGTTACGGGTCATGGGCTTGGGGCAACTGGATTTACTACCCGGTTGACTGCCTGGATTGGAATGTATATCGCGCCAGTCGCTACTAACGCAAATGATTATTTGGGTGGAATGGTTGAAGAGGGTAGGCCCTTGAATGCCTGGATTACTTGGCAGGTAATTGGCGTGGCTTTTGGCGCGTTACTGTCTGCATTTATGGCTAAGAGAATTCACATTCAGCTGGATGGTAAAAAGTTTCTCGGCGGCGCTAAGCGTCCGATGACTGCATTGTTTGGGGGTATCTTGGCAGGCTTTGGAGCACGTGTAGCTGCTGGCTGCACCAGTGGCTTGGGTTTATCTGGCGCAGCGGTGTTGAGTTTAGCTGGATTTGTCTTCCTAGGCACGTTCTTTGCTACGGGCTTATTGGTAAGTCGCTTCATGAAAGAGGAGAAATAAGATGAGCGAAATTCTTTCAGGACTACTTTTGGGTGCTGGCTTTGGTTTTGTATTAGAGCGCGCTGGCTTTGGTAACCCAAATAAGTTAACCGGTCAATTTCGATTGACGGATTGGTCTGTATTTAAGGTGATGTTTACCGCTATTGTGTTTGCCGCTGTTGGCCTAATGATCTTAGAGAAGTCTGGGTTGGTAGATGGGGGTAGTTTGTTTGTTCCTCCCGCGTTTTTGGGTGCCGCCGCTTTAGGTGGGGCACTTGTCGGCGCTGGTTTTGCAATCGGTGGATATTGCCCTGGAACCTCAGTGGTTGGTTTTATGTCAGGACGAATTGATGCTGCAATCTTTTTGATAGGTCTGCTTTTAGGCACCGTAGTTTTCGCTTTGATTTATCCGCAGATTGATGTGTTAACTACCTTAGGTGAATTTACTAAAGCGGATTCATTGCCTGATGCTTTCAATATTTCAGATTGGTCGATTGATATTGGAATGATTATCGCGGCTGTTGGTGTTTTTATTTTGGGCTCTTGGATGGAGAAAAAATCCAAAGGACCTGTTTGTTCACAATCTTAATCATCGAGAGGAATCATATGTCCAATAAAACTACTGTAGCTGCTTTAGCGTTTGCCTTAGCAGGTTTATCTATAACCCCAATGGCCCATTCTGCTGATGCGCCTGCGAACCCAACTGGTGCGGAACAGAAAAATCCGTGCGGCCCTAAAAAAGAAGCCTCCAATCCTTGTGGACCTGCAAAGAAAAAAGCAGCCAACCCTTGTGGTCCTGCCAACCCTTGCGGCCCAAAAAAGCGTAAAGCAGCGGAGTAATTTAAAAAATGCTCACCCAATCTAATCTCTGGTTAGCGGCACAGAAGCTTGCAAATATTCAAATGCAGTACGCCAAATCTGGGCGCACTTTGAATAAAGCAGCTTTATGTGGCGCAAGAGAGTATGTTGAGTGGCAGCATTATCCGAAAAATGATCTAGCTGATCTGAAAAGTGGCTATGAGTTTTATTACCATGCGCATTCAGCCAATCAGATGCCTGATGGAGAGCATGGCCATTTTCATGTGATCAAGCGTGAGACGCAGAGTTTTCATCATCTCGTTGGTATCGCGCTAGATCAAAAAGGCTTGCCAACTCGTTTATTCACCACCAATCAGTGGGTTACGGGTGAGGAGATGGTTGACTCAGCATTAGCCATTAAGTCTTTGAAAGGCTTTGACATGGTGGTTAAGGGTCGCATGGCGCCACTTAGCAACTGGGTGAGTGCTCTAATTCAATTGTTTAGCCCAGAAATTGAAAAATTGATAGTGGAGCGAGAGCAGAGGATTGCATTGATAGAAGCCGAGTATGGTAGTCGTGAGCTTGCGCTGAATTCTAAAGAGCATCATGTTTTAACGGAGTGCAAGATTGATCTTCTAGGTCGTCTTTCAGAGCATTTGTTGGTAGTTAATTCATAAGGGAGTAAAAAATGAAAATAATTCGATGGGCGGCAGCTCTTATCTTGATTGGTATAGTCAATTTGGCGCAGGCGATTACGCTGCCTGGTCCTGTTGTTAGCGCCGAGTGGCTCGCTGCGAACCAATCTGAAGTGCAGATTTTGGAAGTTAGAGGTGATGTAGCTAGTTATGTGCGCAGTCCAGAATTTGAAGTCGACAAAAAGACTGGGAAAAAGATGTTAGTAGAGGTTGGTGGTCATATTGCCGACTCTACATTGCTTGACTTTAAAAAAGTCAGAGTGGATCGCATGATTGATGGAAAGAAAATCAAATACTTGATTCCTGAAAAAGCGGATTTTGAAAAAATTGTTCAAGCCGTTGGTATTAATTCTGATAAACCTATCATTTTGGTGCCAGTTGGATTAGATATTTCTGACGTGGATGAAGCCCTTCGAGCATACTGGCAATTTAAGGTGTACGGTGAGGACAATATTGCCGTTTTAGATGGCGGTATGGCAGGTTGGCTCGCCGATGGCAGGGATTATGTTGTGACTCCTTCATCTAAAACTGGTGGAAATTGGACTGCTAAAGCAGAGCGTAAAGAATTAATTGCAAATTCAGAGCAAGTTGCCTCTGCTTCAAAAAGTGGCAAAGTAAGTTTGATTGATGCTCGTCAGCCAGCGCAATTTTTCGGATTAAGCAAACGTGATTATGTTGGCGCTTATGGCCATATTGCGGGCGCAAAAGAATTGGCTCCAGAGTTGTTGGCAAGAACCTCAAAGGGCGCTCTGTACTTTTGGGATAAAAATACCTATAGCGCTTTAATGGTTGCAAACGGCATTAATCCAAAATCACCGGCCATCAGCTATTGCAATAGTGGCCATTTAGCAGCGGGCGGTTGGTTTGTCTTGTCAGAGTTAGTGGGCAATAAATCAACTAAGCTTTATGACGGCTCCCTTTATCTTTGGACTCTTGAAGGTCGTCCTCTTGTAGGTGTACCTCTTAACTAAGATAGCTGGCATGCTCTTTCTTGCTACCAATTTGAATCTTAAAAAGATGCAGTCTTCAGCGGATGATGCTTGCCGTTTGATGAAGGTTCTATCTAATCAAGATCGCATGATGTTGCTGTGTCAAATTAGCCAGGGGGAAAAGTGCGTGGGCGAACTTGAAGAATGTCTTGATATTCATCAACCAACGCTATCGCAGCAGTTAACCGTCCTAAGAAACGAGCGACTTGTCCAAACGCGTAGAGAAGGAAAGCAAATTTACTACTCCTCTTCCAGTCAAGTTGCTCGAGAGGTGATGAACGTGCTTTATCAAAATTACTGTAGTAAACAATAAAGAGGAGTCTTATATGAAATGCAATGTAGGTGGTTTCGATCGAGCTTTAAGAATTGTGGCAGGAATCGTATTGATCGTATTAGCCTCAACGGGAACCGTTGGCGTCTGGGGTTGGATTGGCATAGTCCCGCTTGTAACAGGTCTATTTAGATTTTGCCCAGCCTATCCATTATTGGGAATCAATACTTGCGGTAATGATTCTTCTTGTGGTGGCGGTGGTTGCTGTAAATAAATTGAAGCGCTGTAAACAAGGGCAACTAGGGTTGCCCTTGTTTTTATCGGAATAAAAGTAGACCTATTAACAAAAGCAGTGAATACAAATGTATTGCGATTAAATTTAGCACAATTGATTGTTTGATTTTTCCTCGTTCATTATTTACCAGCGCTATCTTTTTTGAACAATACGCAAATATTGGTAACGCTAGAAGGGTGAAGACGGTTTCTTTTGGAATCAGACCCATCAATATTCCTGCAATCTGAAAGGCGTATGCCGCAATAAAGATACCTATATACCAATAACTTAAAGTGATGCTATTGGTCCTGGTTGCCAGTGTCATTTTATTTGCAAGCATGTCAGCATGGGTGTCTGGAATTTGATTAACCAAAAGAATATTTGAAACCATCAATCCATATGCCAATCCGATAGGAACCGCTTTGTAAGCCATGCCATTAATTTGGATGCTTGCAAAACCGATGACCACAAGAGACCACGCAATTGCTATCGCTATCTCACCAACTACCCCTCGTGACATCAGATATAGAGGCGGAGCTGAGTAGGCCCAGGCTATAGCCACCCCAATTATCCCAATCGAAATTAGCTCCCATGTAGTTCGTGCGCATATATAGAGGCCTAGAGCCGTGCTTAGACCAATGAGTACCACGCCAAAATGAAATACTGCTTTTGGTTTCAATAGTTGGTCTTGTATAAAGCGACTGCCACCGGTAAAGGGCGTAATCCGATCTTTATTATGTTTGTCCGATCCATTAAGGTGATCAAAATAATCATTCAGAAGATTGCCGCCGCTATGAGCAAAAAGGGCGATGCACAAGGCAAGAAAATTAATTGAAAAAGAAGCTTTGCTTGCGCTTGGTATGGCTATACCTATAAAGCTTCCCAATAGGGTGATGAATAAAAATGCTGGTCGAGTGGCCAGAAAATACTTTGACACACTATTCATGTCAATAATCCACTTGGCGTATTAATGTTCAATAAATCGCCTTGGGTCATTGATTGGGCGCAGTGGCATGATGTGGATTTGACTGCCATCAATATCTAGGTGCATAAGGCTGCCCACACGCATATGTAAGCGTTTGATTTCGGATGCTGATGCAACCCATTCAATTTTGTGAGAACTATTTTCGACTTGCAGGAGTACAACAGCGATTTGTCCTAGCGTGCTAATTTCTACGGCGGTTGCCGGAATGGAGGTATTTGAAGCTTCATTGAGAATGCTTAAACCGCCTTGTGGTATTACCCATGCGACTTTCGCATTGGGTGGAATTTTGCCTTTATCTGCGACCATAAAGCTGTGCTCGCAACCATCCCAGCTTAAGTTGCCGGCATTAAATGCGCCCTGAAACATATTGCTAATACCTACCAGTTGTGCAACTCTTGAATTTCTGGGTTTTTGAAATAGCGATTGCGGAGCAGCAGTTTGCAAGCTAATGCCGTTATCAATAACGGTAATTTGATCGGCTAGCAAACTGGCTTCTCGTAAATCATGAGTCACCAACAATATGGGAATATTTAAATCTTTGCGTAATTCAGCAAGGGTTTTGTATAGGCCCTGGCGTGTCGGTGCATCAATTGCTGAAAATGGCTCGTCAAGCAATAAGATTTTTGGTTTTCTTGCTAATGCGCGTGCAAGCGCTACACGTTGCTGTTGTCCGCCAGAAAGTTGATGAGGCATTCGTTCGGCAAGTTCAGGAATGCCCATACGTTCAAGCAGTCCTTGAGCTGTGATCTTGCGTTCTGCAATACTAAGAGGGGAGTTATGCAGCGGAATGGCTACGTTCTCGATGGCTGTTAGATGTGGAAAGAGCGCATATTGCTGAAATAAATACCCGCAAGAGCGTTGTGTGGGAGGTAAATTTATTGAGTCCCCAAAAACATCGTTTGCCTCAAACCAAAGCTCGCCGTCACACTCAATCTTGCCTATTTTGGGTGTGCTCAAACCGGCTATTGCTCTCAGTGTGCTGGTTTTTCCGCTGCCTGAAGGGCCAACGAGGGCATGCAATTGACCTGCTGCGCATTCTAAGTTGATTTGCAGTGGGTTTGGCGCCTTTTGAACGATTTTTAATTTCAGCATCAAACTTTGCCTCGATTGGAGTAACGAGAATTCTTCCCAAATACTCCATAAGAAAGCGCAATTGCGACAAGAGATATGCCAAGGAGTAATGAGGCTAGTGTGCCCGCACCTACGGTATCAAAGCTTTGCACTTTGTCATACAAAGCAATTGCTACTGTTTTGGTCTCCCCTGGAATAGCGCCTCCTACCATCAGCACCACCCCAAACTCTCCTAGGGTATGAGCAAAAGTTAGTACTGCCGCGCTGGTAATGCCGCGCCAAGCTAAGGGAAGCTCGATTAAGCGAAAGATTTGCCACTTGGACAATCCGCTTACTTGGGCAGCTTCGCGAATTTCTGGATTAATAGCTTCAAAAGCGCGTTGAATCGGCTGTATGGCAAAAGGTAGGTTGACTATGAGGGAGGCTATCAAGATGCCGGTAAATGAAAAAACCAGTGGAAAGCCCAAGAAACTCTTCCCGCCGAGGCCAACCAGTAGGTAATAGCCCAATACCGTTGGAGGTAATACGAGGGGGAGGGCTAAACAGGCTTCCAGCCATGGTTTGCTTTTATTTAAACTGAGTAGCCAATGTGCCACCCAAATCCCAAAAGGAATGATCAGGACTAAAGTCCACACCGCAAGCTTTAGCGATAGAAGGATGGCATCCGTATCCATTATTCAATTGTATTGCTAAGCAATATAGGGTATCTCACTATTTCTAATGACACCTTGGCGGGGTCAAATATATACGTATAAACGCATATATTGACAAAGGCACTCATTTTTGTGAAATCTAAGGTTCAAAAAGCTACAAAAAACATGACTCCCAAGCAAATGGAGAGGGTTTTTTCTCATGTAGCGGCTTATTTCAATGTTCTTTCAGAGCCGGCGCGATTGCGCATTATGTACGCAGTTTGTAGCGGTGAAAAATCGGTCTCAGATGTTGTTGAGATGTGTGGCACAAGCCAGGCAAATGTCTCTCGGCATTTGCGGGCCCTCCATGATGCCGGCATTCTATTGAGACGAAAAGAGGGAGTTACGGTTTATTACTCGATTGCGGATAACGCAACCGTTGAGATGTGTCAGACAGTCTGTGCAAAGATTGCTGAAGGTATTCATTAAGTTCACAGATTAACTTGTTAAGCAGAGATCAAATGACTAAAAAGCAGATTGAATTAAGTGTCGAGGATATTTCGGCAATTGAAAAGCCGGCGAATAGAGCTCGCTTAGTTAAAGCGCCAGAGCACTTTATTTCTCAGGAGTTAATTTCTGACATCAATGCTAATGGCCTTGACGAGAAGCGCCGCGGCTTTCTGCGCAAAGGTTTTTTATCGGCCGTGGGTGGGGCTGCAGCTGGTTTAGCGGCGCCAATGGCTTTTGCTGCTGGTGAAGGCGATCCAGCAATTCTTGAAAAACAGGAGTGGCAGACCACTCTGGGTAAGAATGTAGCCACAATGCCCTATGGAGTGCCCTCTATCTATGAGGCCAATCTTATTCGCCGCGAATCCCCAGGTTTAACTCGCGTATCCGCTGCATCGGTTGCATTTACGCCTTTGCAAGGTTTGTTTGGAACGATTACGCCAAATGGACTACATTTTGAACGTCATCATCAGGGTTGGTATAACTTAAATCCCGAAACCCATCGCCTAATGATTAATGGCATGGTGAAGAACGCGCGCGTATTCACTATGAACGACTTGATGAGATTGCCCTCGGTTTCTCGTACGCACTTTATTGAGTGTGGCGCGAATACCGGATTGGAGTGGGGTAACGTTGCCGTGCCAACTGTTCAGTACACCCATGGCATGTTGTCTTGCTGTGAATTCACTGGCGTTCCGCTTAAAGTCTTGCTTGAAGAGTGTGGCGCTGATCTGAAAAAAGGCAAGTACTTGCTTGCTGAAGGTGGCGATGGTTCTGGCATGACTCGCACCATTAATTTAGAAAGTTGTTTAGACGATACGATCGTCGCCTGGAGCATGAACGGTGAAATGCTCCGTCCAGAAAATGGATTTCCATTGCGCTTGGTTGTGCCAGGCGTGCAAGGCGTAAGCTGGGTCAAATGGTTGCGCCGTCTAGAGGTGGGTGATATGCCTTGGAATACTAAAGACGAAGCGGTGCATTACATTGAACTGATGCCAGATGGGATTCATCGCCAATATGCATCCATTCAGGAGTGTAAATCTGTTATCACAACGCCATCAGGCGGTCAGCAGTTGCTCGATAAAGGTTTCTATAACGTCAGCGGTATGGCTTGGTCTGGTCGTGGCAAGATCAGGCGAGTTGATGTTTCTTTTGATGGCGGCAATAACTGGCGTCAAGCGCGCCTAGAGACCCCGGTCCTAACGAAATCAATTACTCGCTTCAATATTGATTGGGTATGGGATGGGTCGCCAGCAATCTTGCAATCTAGAGCGGTAGATGACACGGGTTATATTCAGCCTTCTATCAAAACGTTGCGCAATGTTCGTGGAACTCGTTCGATTTATCACAACAACGCAATTCAGTCATGGAAATTAGATTCAAACGGTGAGGTGAGCAATGTTCAAGTTGGATAAATCGATTGCTCGTGTTGGGCTATTTGCAGTGGCAGTAATGACTGCAAATTTGGTCTATGCCCAATCCACTCAAGGATCAGCCAAGTATCCAGGATTGGGGCGTAATGCAACGCCTGCTGAAGTGGCCGCCTGGGATATTGATGTGCGTCCTGACTTCAAGGGTTTGCCTAAGGGCTCTGGATCCGTAGATCAGGGGCAAACCATTTGGGAGGCAAAGTGCGCTAGCTGCCACGGGATTTTTGGTGAATCAAATGAAATCTTTACGCCAATTACTGGTGGCACCACTAAGGATGACGTCAAGACCGGTCGAGTAGCTTCGTTGGCTGATATGAAACAGCCTCAACGTACCACCTTGATGAAGGTGCCAACCGTTTCTACCTTATGGGATTACATCTATCGAGCAATGCCATGGAATGCGCCAAGATCCTTAACCCCAGATGAAACATATGCTTTAGTCGCATTCATCTTAAGTATTGGTGAAGTAGTTCCTGATGATTTTGTTCTTAGCAACACCAATATCGCTGAAGTACAAGCCAAAATGCCTAATCGTAATGGCATGACTAGAAAGCATGGTTTCTGGAATGTTAAAGACAAGCCTGATGTCAATGGTTCATCTTGTATGACTAACTGCGTGCCGTTTGTGCAGATTGGCTCTACCTTGCCTGATTTTGCGCGTGATGCACATGGCAATATCGCGGATCAAAACCGTATGTATGGTCCGTATCGTGGAGCGGATACCACTAAACCACCAATTGCAAAGCTGCCAGGTTCATCTGGAGAGGGCTTGGCGCATGCTAAGGATACTCACTCAAACGCACCAAAAGGTGCTGCCGCATTATTTAAGAATGAGAACTGCTCCGCCTGTCATGCTCCAAACGCGAAGTTGGTTGGACCGTCAATTGCCGATATCGCTGCTAAATATAAAGATCAAAGTGGCGCTGTAGACAAATTGATGGCCAAGGTAAAAAACGGTGGTGCGGGAGTTTGGGGATCAATTCCGATGCCGCCACAAGCGCAATTATCTGATGCAGATCGAAAAGCGCTTGTTGAATGGGTGCTCTCAGGTGGGAAATAAAGCGTAACTAGGTATTAACCAGCATGCATTATCAGGAAGCGGATAATATATTCATAGCAAGAAATTAATAAAGGAGTTTTTATGAATCAGCAGCGACGCAGTTTATTGAAATATTCAGCCGTATTTGGCTTAATGGCTTCTGCAGGTCTTATTAGCGTAGCCCAAGCTCAAGAGTGGAATAAAGCCGCTTTTGAAGGCAAGAGCCTTGATGATGTATTCAAA
>CAZHWF010000013.1:0-27092 GCA_964536365.1 uncultured Polynucleobacter sp. | reverse complement strand
CAGAAACTGGTGGTCATATGATCTCCCCATTGCCAGGCGCTACCCCAATGATCCCAGGCTCATGCACATTGCCATTGCCTGGCATTCAGGCGGCGATTGTGGATGAAGCCGGTGCAGACGTACCAAATGGCCAAGGCGGTATCTTGGTTGTGAAGCGCCCATGGCCTTCAATGATTCGCACGATTTGGAATGACCCTGATCGTTTTGTGAAGTCTTATTTCCCGGAAGAGTTGGGTGGTAATTTGTACCTAGCTGGTGACGGCGCGATCCGTAACAAAGATACTGGCTACTTCACGATTACTGGTCGTATCGATGACGTCTTAAACGTTTCCGGACACCGTATGGGAACCATGGAGATTGAGTCATGCTTGGTTGCTAACCCATTGGTAGCTGAGGCTGCGGTAGTAGGGCGTCCTGATGAATTGACTGGAGAGGCGATTTGCGTATTCGTGGTTCTCAAAGGCGGTCGTCCGACTGGAGAAGAGGCTAAGAAAGTCGCTACTGAGTTGCGTAATTGGGTTGGCAAAGAGATTGGCCCGATCGCTAAGCCTAAGGATGTGCGTTTTGGCGATAACTTGCCGAAAACACGTTCAGGCAAGATCATGCGTCGTTTGTTGCGCGTGATTGCTAAAGGCGAAGAGGTTACTCAAGATACTTCTACCTTGGAAAATCCGCACATTTTGGAGCAGCTCAAAGAGTCTCTCTAAGGCGTATTTACTAGGATTTGGGGCAACCCTTTCGGCAATCGTATAATTGTCGGCTGTACGGAAGGGTGGATGAGCGGTTTAAGTCGCACGCCTGGAAAGCGTGTGTAGGTTAATAGCCTACCGCGGGTTCGAATCCCGCCCCTTCCGCCAAGTTAATGGGTCTTACAAGGGTTTGCAGAGATGCAATACCTTTGGTTGGACACTCTTGGTTGGACAATACCAACTTTTGGGGATCAGTTCAGAGGTTGGTGCAGGCAATCCCATGAGCCGCATAGTCCAGCATCTGTGGAATATGGGAATCTACGCTAGATCGAAATGTTACAAGATCTTTATTGAGCCATCTCTTCCGCTAAAAATTTAGTGAGTGGTTTAATGTCGCCTTCAACACTCGCTTTTTCAAGTGCGCTCATATAGCGCTTTCGTTCGCTAACCCGCACCACTGTCCATGGGTAGCCCCCTGATGCTAACAAAGCATTCATCAAGAAGCGTCCAATACGACCATTTCCATCGAAGTAAGGGTGTATGAATACAAATATATGATGGCCCAATACCACCCTGACTGATGCTTCTGGTTCATTGATCAAAAGATCAAACAAAGTTTCCATGCTATCGAGTAGAGCCTCTCTTGGCAGGGGTGTATGCAAGGAGTTGCGAATAAATACTGGCCCTGTTCGGTAGCCAGCCAACTGATGTCGTTGCAAAATACCCGCAAGTACTGCTGGATTAAACATGGCGGCGTACCAGTCATGATGACTTTTTCTAACAACATCGCCCGAGTTAGATTTGGCGAGAATTAATTTAATGCTTTCTTTAACCTCATTAAATGCCAAGAAATAGCCACGAGCTGCCAACGCATCTTTACTTTTTTTATCCTCTTCACTGGCTTCTGGATCCCAGCCTCCCTTAGCAATACGTTCAATAAGCTCGTCGGTAACTTGATAGCCTTCAATCGAGAGAGAGTTGTAAGCATCTGCTACATAGCGTTCCTGAATTTGCTTTAGATAGGCCGCCGGGCTTTTTGGAATGCCTGGAGCCTTTGGAAAATTTTGGATGACATCTTGACGCCATTTTGCCCACATGGAACGAATACGTAGAACATATGGGGACTTTTCTCTGGACTGGCTGATGGTGGGTTCAGATAGCTCAAATGGATTCTTGGGCTGTAGAGTATGGCCAGCTTTACCCAAGGCCTTAATGATGCGCTCTCCATCGTCTTTCCTGTTGGCAAAAGAAAGCGCACCTGCCAAACGAGCGGCGGCCGTTGGAAGGCAGTTGCCCATCAGTAGGGTTGCCAGCAATTCTGATGGGTCACGTACCAACGCCAATCCAATTTCCGCCTCCATGGGGTGGCTGATAAAGAACTGTGGCCCTACCATACAAAGTGCTTCCGCTATTGGTAAGACTTGTAAGCCTTGAATTTCTGTACGGGTTTTAGAGACGCGCTTCTCATCCTGGTAAATAACTAGTGACGTATCAAATGGGAGTTTGACAATGCTGGTGCCGCCACCTTTACTAACAATGGTAATTTGCTTGGGGATGGCAGTGCTGCCGGAATGTAGCAGGAGAGATGCCTCAGCATTTAAGCAGTAGCGCTTACCAAAACGCTTTGTAAGATACCCAGACAAAAATGCCCAATAATTGGCATACCAAGCGGTAGAGTCGCCATCATGATCGCTTGGGTTTGAGCAAATGTACCAGCCCTTCATTACTGATCGTATGAAGCCAGTCTTTAAAAGTAGGGCGCGCTGAGAGTCCGCGAGATCTTTTGATTCAATCACGCCATGGTGCTTATCTTGGAGCTTTTTTAAGTTTTTTAAAGCCTCAGAAAGTTTTAGAGAATCTGTGCTTTTTTTGGTTAACTTACTTGCCATTGATTATCTTAAATTATTGATTTAAATATGATTAATTCAAGAAATTACTTTGTTCTTCAATATAAATTTACTTTGTTATTTTGGTATAATTTACTTTGTTATTGTCCCATACTTGATGATAAAAGTATGTAGTCTAGTAGGTGGGCTTATTTGGACTGTGGGCATTTATTCTGTTAAGGGCACCTCAAAAGGGTGTTTGCGAAACCTTGACGGCCACGACCAGGGAACGTTTATGCCAAAGCATGAGCCGTCAGACTAACTGTTGGGGCAATGCTGTCGCAGAGTCTCTCTTTAACAGCTTGAAGGGGTCTGACGTAAACAAGCGTATGAGTCTAAAAAATGTGGGTAGCACAAGCGAGGTTGGCAAGTGTCTAAGACATTGGTAGCGATTCACTCTAGCTACTATACGGCAATCCATTTAAGGCCAATCTGGGGTTGGCTGACTTTAAAACTAATTAGTATTAGACGAGTGTCAGAGTAATGTCTGAGATAAATTCGTTTAAGGCTATTTACTGACGTTTGAATGTGATCACGTGATCTGCCGCCAAGCGCACACCAATCTTTTCATTGATTGCGTGGTTGTGATGACTTGGAACTAGCGCAAAGACATGAATGCCTGAGCTTAGCTTTAATGTGTAGAGAAAATCAGCGCCTCTAAAGGTTTTACTTACCACTTCAGCAGTAATAGGGCTGTCATCGTCATGTTGAATATCGTCTTCTCGAAGTAAGACATCAACCTCTTCGCCGCTCTGATGATCGAGAGCGTCGTCTAGATCAAGTTCTCCTAACTCAATCGCAACTTTGTTATTCGGCTTGACTGTTCCCTTAAGAAATATGCCTCGACCAATAAAGTCGGCTACATACCGCGAAGATGGTTTGTGATAAAGCTCGTAGGGCGCGTCCCACTGCATTACTCTGCCATCTTTCATCACACCAATCTTGTCGGCAATCGCAAAAGCTTCTTGTTGGTCGTGTGTCACCAATAGGGCGGTGATGTTATTTGTCTTAAGAATTTCGCGCATTTCACCTGCTAAGCGTTCTCTCAAGTCGACATCAAGACTGGAAAATGGCTCATCAAGCAAAATCAGATCTGGCTCAGGCGCCATTGCTCTTGCTAAAGCAACGCGTTGTTGTTGACCGCCGCTAAGTTCGTGAGGATAGGCATTGGCTTTGTCTGCCAAAGAAACTCGACTAAGCCAGTCTTTAGCCAATGCGTCTTTTTTTGATTGGGGTAGACCTTGAATACCAAACGCGATGTTTTCAAGAACGGTGAGATGAGGAAAGAGGGCGAAGTCCTGAAAAACCATACCAACTCTTCGTTGATTGGTAGGGGTATGAATAGTTGTTGAGCTTGCTATTTTGTTGCGCAAAACAATTTCACCGGCCTTAACTGGTTCAAAACCGCAAATTGCCCTAAGAACCGAAGACTTTCCACATCCAGAGGATCCTAGTAGGCAGCCAATTTCTCCTTGGGCTAGATAAAGATCAAGACCTTTTACCGCGGAAACATAACCATTGCCATCTCTACCAGGATAGTCAATTGCAAGGCCCTTAATGGAGAGGAGCGCAGAATCAGGGTTCATCTTTATAATTTTCTCATTAATCAAGCTAATGGTTTAATCGTCAGCCTAAGTCTAAACGGATTGTCCAATTGAAGAATCGCCTGGTGGTGCCTCTCGCATTATTGCTGTTCTTGCCCTTATTTGGGCTATTGGCGCCATTTCTATTTACCGGGGGCGCTAGTGAAAGCGGCTTACTCGCTACAGATACCTTAACGCATTTGTGGAATTACGTACTCAAAGATTACATTGCGTCTACCTTCTTACTTATTTTTGGCGTAAGTGTTGGGGTATTGGTATTGGGGGTTGGCAATGCTTGGATTATTGCCAGCTACCAGTTTCCTGGAAAAAAAATATTTGAGTGGGCATTAATGCTGCCTCTCGCGATCCCCACCTATGTAATGGCCTATCTTTTTGTTGATTTATTGCAATTCTCCGGGCCTATTCAGTCTGGAATGCGGGCTCTGTTGGGGGTATCTGCATTGCCCTATTTTCCAGATCCCAGATCGCTTGCTGGTGCGATTTGGACTTTCTCATTCTGCCTCTTTCCTTATGTCTATTTGATTTCTCGTACTGCATTTTTAGAGCGCAGTCGACGCTTGCTTGAAGTATCTGAGACCTTGGGCTTTGGTCCAATTCAAGGCTTTGTGAAGCTAGTCTTGCCCATGGCTAGGCCAGCAATCTTTGCAGGTTTGGCCTTAGCCTTGATGGAGGTGTTGGCGGATTTTGGAGCGGTGTCTTACTTTGGGGTTCAAACCTTTGCTACTGGCATTTTTAAAGCCTGGCTCTCGTTTGGCGATCGGATGGCGGCCATTCAGTTAGCACTGGGCTTGCTGGGATTTGTATTTATTATTTTTTGGATTGAGCAAAACAGTAGGGCTTCTATTCGATATGCGCCCTCTACCAGTCAAAAAACAAGGCCTATTTATTTGCAGGGTAGGGCAGCCTTTCTTGCCTTCTCTTTTTCAGGCCTCACGCTGTTGTTTGGTTTCTTGCTTCCTGCTTTAGCCTTGGTGCAACTCCTCATTAAAGAGGGCTTCAGATTGGATGTTCGTTATGTATCTTGGCTCACCAATTCACTATCTGTTTCCTTGATTACCGCTTTCATTTCTGTTGCGTTAGCTTTATTTTTTGCTTATTCAATTCGTATTTCACCCCGTCTAGCTTGGGTTAACCGCTTACTTGGATTTGGCTATGCTTTACCTGGCGCAGTACTTGCCATAGGAATTCTGGCTTTATTAGAGACTTTTGGTTTGGCCTGGTGGATGTCTGCAAGCATTGTTATTTTGGTCTATGCATACATGGTGCGCTTCTTATCCTCCAGTCTTCAAAGTGTTGAATCAGGTCTTTTGCGAATTACCCCATCGATGGATGGGTCAGCGGAACTCTTGGGTCTCACAAAGTTCCAGATTCTCAAAAGAGTGCATGTCCCATTACTAAAGCGCAGCCTCTTGACTGCGGGTCTATTTGTTTTTGTTGATGTGATGAAGGAGTTGCCTGCCACATTGCTATTGCGCCCATTTAACTTTGACACTTTGGCTGTCGCGACCTATCAACTGGCAGCGGATGAGCGTTTATCTGAACTTGGGATGCCTGCCTTAACGATAGTGCTGACTGGTCTCATACCAGTCCTATTGTTATCGAGAATGATCTCTAAGGAATAAGCTGATTTAGCTATCTTTTTACCTTCAATTTTGCTTAAGTGTCTGATTTATAAAGGCACAAGTCACCTTAAATAGTAATGATTCTCATTATGAAGTAGAATTTCTGTCATTAATGATGATTTATGGGTGAACGGTAATGATGAAAAAAACAAAATTATTAATCTCTAGCGCTTTTCTAATCTCGGTATTTAGCGGTGCCGCATTTGCAGCTGAGCCAGTAAAAGAGCTCAATCTTTACTCCGCACGTCACTATCAAACAGATGAAGCCTTGTATACAGACTTCACCAAGAAAACAGGCATCAAAATTAACCGCATCGAGGCTGATGACAATGGCATCCTTGAGCGCATCAAGAGTGAGGGTGATAAAAGTCAGGCTGATGTAATCTTGTTGGTAGATGCGGCTAGGTTATGGCGCGCTCAAATGAATAACTTCTTTGCGCCGGTGAAATCAAAATATCTAGACGAACGTATTCCGCAAAACTTAAGAGCAACTGCCGATGCCAAAGGAACTCCTTGGTTTGGATTTTCAACTAGGGCGCGCGTCATTGTTTACAACAAAGCAACAGTTAAAAGATCTGACGTTGATACCTACGAGAAGTTAGCAAACCCAGATAACAAAGGTAAGGTTTGTACCCGTTCTGGATCGCATCCTTATATGTTGTCGTTGGTCGGAGCCTTGATTGAAAGAGACGGGCTTGCAAAGACCGAGGAATGGGCCAAAGGAATGGTGGCCAATATGGCCAGAAGTCCTAGAGGTGGCGATACCGATCAAATCAAAGCTGTGGCATCTGGTGAGTGCGGTGTTGCCTTAGCTAATTCTTATTATTTTGCGCGCATGATGCTATCCGAGAAGAGTGATGATATGGCTGCTATTTCAAAAGTAGGCTTCATTTGGCCCAATCAAAACGCTGGTGGCGTTCATATTAATATCTCTGGTGGTGGCATGGCCAGAAATGCTCCTCATCCACAAGAAGCGATTCAGTTTCTGGAATATTTGGCTAGCGATTCAGCGCAAGAATATTTTGCTAATGGCAATAATGAATGGCCAGCGGTTCCATCGGTGAAAGTAGAAAATCCTGCGTTAAAGAGCTTGGGTAGTTTCCAGGCGGAGAAAGTTTCGGTTGCCGCAATTGCTAAAAACCAAATTGCCGCACAAAAATTGCTTGATCAAGCTGGTTATAAGTAGTTATTGCAATGATGCTTGGTTTGCACCTTCGGCAAGTAGCGAGAACAAAAAAACCACCTTCGGGTGGTTTTTGTCTATATCCCAGTAGTAGCGAGCCAATAAAGCCTAGCCCTCTCAAATCCCATTCGGTCTTTGAATCTAAAAGAGGCTGTTAATATTTAAGACAACATGCCTTCAACGGAAATATATGAAATTAAAGCAATTCTACCTAGTGCGATTATTGGCAAAAATTGTCTTAGTAAGTTTGCTATTTGCAGAAGTAGCTCATGCCCAATGGATTCTTGCTGCCCGCCATGTCGTTGGGCGCATTAATCAAATAACACAAGAAGACTCCAGCGGAAATACAATCTCCCAATTTGCAACGGTGATCATTGATGCCCCAGCGCAGAAGGTTTATGCGACCGCAGTCAATGTGGCCAGTCAAAATTCAGCTGTAACCATCATTTCTCAAGATTCGCAAAATTTAAAATTAAAGGCATCAGATGCTGCTGGAAGTGCGTCTCTGAGCGTCATTCCATTGAGCGATCAATCTTCCGAGATCATGATTTCGTCTACGCCAGCGGCGCAGAGCCAAGGATCAAGTGGCTCCCTTGTAGTTAATTCTATTATGAGAATTTGTACGCAACTCAATAAAGAATGTAGGCTAGGCGCTAATTAATTTAAAGCTTGGAGAACAAGCTCGTAATATCTTATTAATTGAGCAATAAAAAATAAAACGAATTGATATCGGAGAAAACTATGATTTTTGCAATTTTATTAATGGATCGCCCAGGAACCGCAGACCTACGAGCGAAGATTCGTCCCGAGCATCGCGCTTACTTGGCTAAACGTTCTGAGCAGATGGCTTTTGCAGGCCCGCTTACCTCAGAGGATGGCGCGACTACTCTCGGTAGTCTCATTGTGATGGATTTTCCGACTAGGGCAGATGTCGATGCATGGTTAAAGGATGAGCCCTTTACAAAAGCGGGCGTTTATGAAAAGCCAATCATTCATGTCTTTAACAATATGTGGGCGCAAAAAGTAGGCTTTCCACCTGCGCAGTAAGGGGCACGCCACTGTAATCAAGCGGTCTGAGAGTTTTCAATGCCATTGAATCAATTTCCACGCCTCAAAAATTGGCTAATTAGACTCGGCATAGCGCTGTTGTCATGCGTCATTGTATTTTGGGTTGGAGCACATCTTTTTGTTCCAGGCTTCATAAAAAAGACGGCAACAGAATTTGGTGACAAGATTGGTTATGAGATTTCATATCAAGATCTGAGCATTTCCCCATTACGCCTAAAGATTGAGTTAAAGGGATTGCATCTTGCTAAGGAGGATGGCGCTAAGTTATTAGATTTTAAAAAACTGGCCATCACCCTGAAGTGGACGAAGTTGATGGTGGGCGAGGTTGGTTTTGATGAAATTCTTCTCGAAGAGCCCATGGTTCTTGTTGAAAAGAGAGTCTCTAAAGGCCATGCGTCGGTTTGGAATTGGCAGGAATTGATTGCAGCAGTAGAAAAAGTATTGCCGCCATCTAAACCCAATGAGACGAAAAAGCCTCTGAAGATTTCTGTTGATGAACTGTTGATAAGCTCAGCAACACTTTCCTTGATAGATGAATCGAGCAAGTTCAAGGAAGAGTTAAAACCGTTTACTGTCAAGTTATTGGATGTTGCTAACTACGATAAGAATGGCGTTGTCACTGGCATCAGAGGGCAGTACGAGTTCAATTTAGGTGCTTTACAGTTATCGATTCCAGGATTGCATAAAGACATCGCTTATCAGCGTGTTGTTATTGCTGGCGGTCTAGATAATCCGCAGCCTGATACTTTGGGTGCGCAACTCAACTTAAGACTAGATGATGGGGAAATACTCTCTCATTGGAACTTAAATACAGATACCAAGTCTGTTGACGGCAAATTGGAAATTAAAAATCTTGCAACAGCGCCCATGATTGCTTTGTTGCCAGCCAATAAAGAGTTAATTGGAAAAGGCGGTGCATTAAACGCACAGCTGGCTATTCAAATAGGCGCTGAGGCTGATGTGGTTACCGGCGATATTCATATTGCCGATTTAGAAGTTTTAGAGAAAGGCCAGAAGACGCCATTAATCATTTGGAAAATGGCGGATCTGCGCCAGATTGAATTTAAGACAGTCAAATCTAAACAAACCAGTAATCACACATTGTCGATAGGCGAAGTGGTGGTTGATAGACCAGCTTTGCAGTTTGAAATCAATGAAGAAGGGTTCTCAAACTTTAGAAGATTGTTTGCTAAACCCGCTACAGAGTCAAAAGAGGAAGTAAAAGCTGAATCCAACTCTAACCTTAGCCCCAACTCTAAGCCAGATACGCAATCCCCATTTCATCTTGATATTCGCTCAGTGAATTTAAGGGGCGGGGAAGTATTCTTCTCCGATTTAGCGATGCGCCCAAACTTTAAGGTGGATATTCGCAAATTCAACGCAACTCTGTTGGGGGTCAGCAATACGCCGGGACGTTTTGCTTCGGTTGCAATGGATGGGGTTGTTGCGGGATCGGGAAGTGTGAGGGCTAAAGGACAGGCTTCATTTGATGATCCTCGTCGCAATCATGACATTCTGACAACTTTTAGAAATTTACCGCTTACCGCATTTAATCCGGCGGTAATGACGTTTGCAGGCTATCAAATAGCTAGCGGTCGTCTCAATCTCAATCTCAATTACCGCGCCAAAGATGGTGAACTAAACGGTAGTAATCAGATCGTTATTAAAAAAGTCGTTCTTGGTGAAGAGGTGCCAGACTTTAAGGGTAAAAAGTTACCGCTGGGATTGGCGATCGCTTTGCTGGAGGATTCGGATGACACGATTGATGTCACTGTGCGCATTGCAGGCAACGTGGATTCTCCAGAATTTAGCGCAAGTGGTTTGGTATGGCAGGCTATCAGCAATGTGCTTACGAATATCGCCACCGCACCGTTTAGAGCGCTTGCAGCTCTGATGGGCATGGGGGATGCTGATGGTGTAAACGCCGTGCCGGGCGAAGCAGTTTTTTTGCCGGTGGATCAGGAACGCCTGGAGAAGTTTGGTGAGTATCTTGTTAAGCGCCCGAATTCAAGTTTAGAGATTATTGGAACCTATGATCCAGTGCAAGATAAAGCGGCAATGGCTAGGGCAAAGGCGGATGCAGCAATTCTGAAAGAGGCTGGATTTAAGCTTTCGCCTGGCGAGCCCATTCCGGCGCCAAGCCTTTCTGATCCTAGGGTGCAGTCAGGACTCAAAGGCGCTTATGCGCAGTACATTGGACGCATCAAGTTAGGTCAACGTCTTTTAACGCTACCCGATGGCGAAGCGCGTAATGAGCAACTTCACAAAGAATTGATTGCCGGCATTGAAGTAAGCGATGGTGAGCTAAAGGATTTGGCCAAGGCTAGAGCAAAACTGGCTAATGATTTGATGATCAAATCCAACCCAGCATTAAATGACCGCGTGCAGCTTGGCGAGGTAAAGACAACTGAAGCTGGAAAAGAGGGCATTCCTCTCGATGTTCAGATCAGAATCAAGTAGACTTGTGGCCATGAATTCAACAAAATTGCGCCTACTCCCTGTAATCGTTCTTATCGGCTCCTTTAGCGTCGCGGGTTGCGGCTCAATAGAGTCTGCTGCTCAAGATGACTGCACCTCCATTGGTTGGCAAATCGGTAGTAAGGGCTATCAAGAGTGCTATAAAGCCCGCCTGTACGAGCGCAAGTTGGACTACTCCCTGCCTCCTGGCGACAGACCATCTCCATCCCTGATTTAACTAGGGTTAACCCTAGTTTGAAGTCCTTGAGCGCCGTCAAGGACTTAGGGGTATAAATAACCCAAAATAAAGCGTTATTTTGCATATCTAGCGCAGAAAAAAGATGTGCAAGATGGGAGAAAACTATGCGATTTTGCATAGTAAATATCTAAAAATATAAAAATTGAGACTAAAAACTATGAATCATCCTAAGCCTTCTGGAGAAGTCAAAGCGGTTGCCATTGCAACGGCAGATGATTTGAGGGAAACCATTCGTCGCAAAAGCAAATTGAAGGGTCGTCAAGCGGATGATGCTTCGATTGCGGAAGTGCGCAAACTGATTGGTGATGCACCACATCGTCGCGATTTATTAATTGAAAATTTACACAAGCTAAATGATGAATATCGCGCCTTGCATGATCGTCATTTAGTTGCGCTTGCAAAAGAAATGAATCTGCCAATGGCGGAAGTGTATGAGGTGGCCACTTTCTATCATCACTTTGAGGTAGTGCGTGGTAATGATCCTGTTGCTGATATCACTGTGCGCGTATGCGATGGCATCGCTTGTGAGTTGGCTGGAGCGCAAAATCTACTCGCAAAGTTGCCGAGCATTCTTGGCAACCCGAATGTCAAGGTCGTTGCAGCCCCTTGTGTAGGGCGTTGCGAGCAAGCGCCAGTGGCTGTTGTTCATCAGTATCCAGTCTTATTTGCGACAACAGAAAAAGTAGCGGCTGCGGTTAACAACAAATTAACCACGCAGCCTATGGCTAATGACAATGCGAATTTTGAACCGGCTTTACTTGCGGAACAGGGTGTATCTCCTCAAGGTGAAATGCAAGCAGTCTCTCCGGATTATGTTGGTTATGAGTCTTATCGCGTTCAAGGCGGTTATGCGCTCGCTAAAGAAATTCATGAAGGTAAGAAAGACGCCGAGAGCATCATCAAGGCCATGGAGAATTCTGGTTTACGTGGTCTGGGTGGCGCGGGTTTCCCAGCTGGCCGTAAATGGCGCATTGTTAAAGATCAAGCCGCTCCAAAGTTAATGGCGGTCAATATTGACGAAGGCGAGCCAGGAACATTTAAAGACCGCACTTATTTAGAGCGCGATCCACACCGCTTTTTAGAAGGTTTATTGATTGCGGCAAATGTGGTTGGCATCGATGCCTGCTATATCTACTTGCGTGACGAGTATCACGGCTGTCGTGAGTTACTCGAAACAGAATTGGCTAAATTAAAAGCCAATCCGCCTTTCAAGCTACCGAATATTGAATTACGTCGCGGTGCAGGCGCCTATATTTGCGGTGAAGAATCCGCCATGATCGAAAGTATCGAAGGTAAGCGTGGCGAACCACGCATGCGTCCTCCATACATCGCTCAAGTAGGCTTATTTGGTAGACCAACTTTAGAACATAACTTTGAAACCCTCTATTGGGTGCGCGACATTGTTCAACGTGGTCCAGAATGGTTTAGTTCATTCGGTCGTCATGATCGCAAAGGTTTGCGTAGCTTTAGCGTTAGTGGGCGCGTTAAAAAACCCGGTGTGAAACTAGCTCCCGCAGGCATCACTATTCAGGAGTTAATTGATGAGTATTGTGGCGGCATGCAAGACGGTCATCAGTTCTATGGCTATTTGCCTGGTGGCGCATCAGGCGGTATCTTGCCGGCGACCATGAATGATATTCCTCTGGACTTTGATACCTTGCAGCCATACGGATGCTTTATTGGTTCAGCTGCTGTGATGGTCTTTAGCGACAAAGATAAAGCGCGTGACATGGCTTTGAATGTCATGCATTTCTTTGAGCACGAGAGTTGCGGTCAGTGCACGCCATGCCGGGTTGGTACCGGTAAAGCCGCCAAGCTCATGCAAGCTAAATCTTGGGATCAAAAAACTCTAGAGGATTTGGCAACTGTCATGGTGGATGCGTCTATCTGTGGTCTAGGACAAGCCGCACCAAATCCTATTCGTTGTATTCATAAATATTTCCCGCAGGAAGTGGCTTAAAAGCCGATCAAACTATAAAGGGAAGAGTGAGACAAATATGAACGCACCAACAAATCCAAAAGAACTCGAATTGCAAACCGTGGAATTTAAGCTCGACGGCAAAACGATCGTTTCCTATGAGGGCGAAACAATTCTGAAGGCTGCTAAACGCCATGGCATTGATATTCCCCATCTCTGCTTTAAGGATGGCTATCGTCCAGATGGGAACTGCCGCGCATGCGTTGTAGAGATTAACGGTGAGCGAACCTTGGCGCCTAGTTGCTGCCGAAGCGCTACACCGGGTATGGAAGTGAAGGCTAATAGCGAACGTGCTCTGAAGAGTCAAAAGTTGGTTTTGGAGATGTTGTTGTCAGATATGCCTGATGAGGGTTTCAAGTGGGTAGGTGACAGCAAAGAAGAAGAGCAAAAGCAGCAACATGGCGAGCTTTCCACATGGGCGACCCGAATGGATGTCACTGTCCGTCCTGAATTAAAAGCTTTGCGCCGTGAAAAAGTCAGCAGCGATGTTTCTCATCCAGCAATGGCCGTGAATTTAGACGCTTGTATTCAATGCAATCGTTGCGTGCGCGCTTGCCGTGAAGAGCAGGTAAATGATGTTATTGGTTACGCCATGCGTGGTGCCCATAGCGAAATCGTCTTCGATTTAAATGATCCAATGGGCGAGAGTACTTGCGTAGCTTGCGGAGAGTGCGTGCAAGCATGCCCAACTGGCGCATTAATGCCTAAGGGCTTAATTGGTTCGCAGACAGTGGATCGTAAGGTGGATTCTGTTTGCCCATTCTGCGGTGTTGGCTGTCAAATTACCTACAACGTTAAAGATGAAAAGATTGTTAGTGTTGAAGGTCGTGATGGCCCCGCTAACCACAACCGTCTGTGCGTTAAAGGTCGTTTTGGTATGGATTACATCCATAATCCACAGCGCTTAACTAAGCCACTTATTCGCAAGCCAGGCGTGCCAAAAGATGAAGCCATGCTTGAAGGTAATCAAGATTGGTCTCATATCTTCCGCGAAGCAACATGGGAGGAGGCCTTGGATTTAGCTGCAGGCGGCTTGAAAAAATTAAAAGATCAATACGGATTGAAGGTATTGGCTGGCTTTGGCTCTGCTAAAGGCAGCAATGAAGAAGCATACTTATTTCAAAAACTGGTGCGCACTGGCTTTGGCAGTAATAACGTTGACCATTGCACACGCCTTTGCCATGCTTCGTCTGTGGCTGCATTGCTCGAAGGCGTTGGTTCAGGCGCGGTAAGTAATCAAGTTAATGATGTAGAGAACTCGAGCTTGATTATGTTGATTGGTTCTAATCCAACGGCCAATCATCCGGTCGCTGCTACTTGGTTTAAGAATGCCGCCAAGCGTGGTGCGAAGTTAGTACTTTGCGATCCACGTAAGACAGAAATCAGTAAGCATGCATGGCGCACGATGCAATTTAAGCCAGACACCGATGTGGCCATGCTCAATGCCATGATCTACACGATTATTGAAGAAGGTCTTGCGGATCAGGATTTCATTAAAAATCGCGCCAACAATTACGAGGCCTTAAAAGAAAATATCAAAGGCTACAGCCCAGAAGCGATGGCGCCAATCTGCGGTATTCCTGCCGAAACATTGCGCGAAGTGGCAAGAGAGTTCGCCACTACCAAGTCAGCAATGATTTTGTGGGGTATGGGTGTTAGTCAACACGTACATGGCACCGACAATGCGCGTTGCCTAATTGCTTTAGTCAGTATCACTGGGCAAATTGGTAAGCGTGGGTCTGGTTTACATCCCTTACGTGGTCAAGACAACGTGCAGGGTGCGAGTGATGCCGGATTGATTGCGATGATGTTCCCGAATTATCAGCGCGTCGATCATGATGCCGCGCATGCCTGGTTTGAAAACTTCTGGAATACAAAGCTAGATAAGACCCCAGGCTACACTGTCGTTGAAATCATGCACAAGATCACGGCTCCAGATAGTGATCCACATAAGATTCGTGGTATGTATGTCGAAGGTGAAAACCCCGCGATGAGTGACCCGGATTTAAATCACGCTCGTCACGCTTTGGCATCGCTAGAGCATTTGGTGGTGCAAGATATCTTCATGACCGAGACTGCGCTCTTGGCCGATGTGGTGCTGCCAGCAAGCGCTTGGCCTGAAAAGGTAGGAACCGCTAGCAATACTGACCGCATGGTGCAAATGGGCAAAAAAGCCGTTGAGCCACCAGGCGATGCGAAGGCGGACCTATGGATTATTCAGGAGATTGCCAAACGCATGGGCTTGAATTGGAATTACCAAGGCCCAGACGCGGGTGTAGCGGAAGTGTATGAGGAAATGCGTCAAGCGATGCATGGCGCCATTAAAGGAATCACGTGGGAGCGCCTGGAAAAGGAATCAAGCATTACCTATCCATGTCTATCCGAAGAAGATCCCGGTCGCCCCATTGTCTTTGATGACCACTTTCCGACGATTGATGGCAAAGTCAAACTCGTGCCAGCCGACATTATTCCGGCAAATGAGCGACCAGATGCTGAGTATCCATTTGTATTGATTACTGGTCGTCAGTTGGAGCATTGGCACACTGGTAGTATGACCCGTCGTGCGACTGTTCTCGATGCTATTGAGCCGATGGCTACGGTCTCCATGAATGGTGAAGATATGGCTCAGTTAGGTGTTACTGCTGGCGATGTCATTACAGTACAGTCACGTCGTGGTGAGGTGGGTATTCATGTGAGAAGAGACGATGGCACACCAAGAGGCGCGATCTTCATTCCATTTGCATACTACGAAGCTGCGGCTAACCTTATTACCAACCCAGCGCTCGACCCATTTGGCAAGATCCCTGAGTTTAAGTATTGCGCGGTGAAACTAGCCAAGGGTGGTGAGGCCTCGAAATTTATGGGGTATGGCACAAATGTACCAAACGGACCAAAGCTGAATGTAAATGCTTAAATGATTTATTGCCTTTGGGAAAAATGCCGTCTTATGACGGCATTTTTACTTTAATAACCTTGTTTTCAGAGAGGCGTCTTCTGTAGTAAAAATGCCCTGGGGGGTGATGATGGGTAAATCAGTAAAAATTTGCAATGATTTATATGCATCAGCAAAAGCCGTTGCAAAGGCTGAGCGGCGTACTACAGGAGAGCAGATTGAGTTTTGGGCAAATATAGGACGTATTCTGATACAAAACCCAGATATACCAACAGCCTACGTAGTTCGAATAATAGCTTTTCAGATCCAAAGTCCCTTAAATGACATGCCGAAATATAAGCTAGAAGAACTCTTGGACCAGTATGATCCCGGGTGCGATTATTCGCAAGAAAGCGCGGAATGGCTTGATATGCCGCCTGCTGGAAGAGAAATTTGGTAGCCTGTGTCTTTTCTCATAGCCCCTTAAAATATCCCTCATATGGTCAGTTCCAAACCTTCCTCAAGCACCAATCCCAAAGCCGAGCTTCCCGTCCTTATTATTGGGGCGGGATTGGCTGGTTTAACCGTTGCCTTGCATATGGCCGAATCTCAGCCTGTGATTTTGATGGCTAAAAGAGGTCTTGGTGAGGCAGCTACTGCTTGGGCACAGGGCGGCATCGTAGGTGTTGTTGATAAAGAGCATGACAGCATTGATGCGCATGTAGCCGATACCTTAAATGCGGGCGCAGGTCTCGTAGTAGAGTCGACTGCTCGCTATATCGCCGAAGAGAGCGCTGAAGCGATTCGTTGGCTAGTTGAGCAGGGAGTCCCTTTTACTCCAGATGAGTCTGGCCCCATGGGTCTGCACCTGACACGTGAAGGTGGGCATAGTCATCGTCGTATCGCCCACGCCGCAGATGCGACCGGTAAAGCTATTCATGAAGTCTTGCTTGATAAAGCGCGATCTCATAAAAATATTCAGATCCTAGAGCATTGGATCGCACTTGATCTCATTACTAATAGACATTTAGACGCAAAGACCCAGCGCACTAAACCCAATCGTTGCTATGGCGTGTATGCGCTCGATATTAAAAACAATCGAGTTGAGACCATTGAGGCAAAGTCGGTTGTCTTGGCAACGGGTGGAGTGGGCAAAGTCTACCGCTACACCAGTAATCCCGATACCGCGACAGGCGATGGTATCGCCATGGCATGGCGTGCTGGATGTCGTGTGGGTAATATGGAATTTATTCAATTCCACCCAACCTGTTTGTATCACCCCAGCGATCGCACTTTCCTGATTACTGAGGCGATGCGTGGTGAGGGTGGTTTATTAAAGCTACCTGACGGCACTCGTTTTATGCCCGAGCATGATGATCGCCATGAGTTGGCACCACGCGATATTGTTGCGAGAGCCATCGACTTTGAGATGAAAAAGCATGGCTTGGACTATGTTCACCTGGATGCCACTCATCTTGGCGAAGCGTTTATCAAAGAGCATTTTCCGATGATTTACGCCCGTTGCCTGAGCTTGGGATTGGATATCACCAAAGAGCCTATTCCAGTTGTTCCTGCTGCGCACTATACTTGCGGCGGTGTGGTGACCGATCTTAAAGGTAGAACGGATTTACCAGGCCTTTATGCAGTAGGCGAGGCAACTTATACAGGTTTGCACGGAGCTAATCGTTTAGCGAGTAACTCTCTATTAGAGTGCGTTGTGATTGGTAAAGCTGCAGCGCAAGATATTTCAGAGCTCAAGACTCCAGCAATGCCCAATCTACCGCTTTGGGATGAGAGTCAGGTGGAAGATGCCGACGAGCAAGTCGTCATTGCGCACAACTGGGATGAGTTGCGCTCATTAATGTGGAACTACGTTGGTATTGTGAGAACCAATCGCCGCCTAGAGAGAGCCTTGCATCGCATCAAGCTCCTCAGATATGAAGTTCAAGAGTATTACGCGAACTTTAAGGTCACACGTGACCTGATTGAGCTGCGCAACTTACTAGAGTGCGCTGAGCTCATTGTTAGATCGGCGCTCATGAGAAGGGAGAGCAGGGGTCTACACTACAGCCGTGACTATCCTGGTACTTGGGCGGTTTCTTATCCAACGATTTTGACGCCTCAATCAGAGGGTGTCTCCGAGACTGCCGAAACTTAATCCACTTCTTGGCTGATATGAGATTAGCGCTAGCCATACTCATTAGTCTTCTATTGCAAGCTTGCGTATCCGACCCTAAGCAATTGGGCGATCAAGTCTATCTGTTTGACGGGGGCAAGGTTTCCGTAGTCGATGACCATGGAGACTGCTATCTATCGATAGATGGCCCCATTAATAAGTCTTTGGAAAAGGCATTTAATAATGCGTTAGATCAAATTGAAAAAATGGAGTGCGTAGAAAAAATAGCTCTGATCAGCTCACATGGCGGAGATTTAAATGTTGCTCTACATATCGGCCGAGAAATTAGGGCCCATCGATTAAGCACTGATATTCACCAGTTTTGCGAATCTGCTTGCGCCTTTCTATATGTCGGTGGTGTTCGTCGGCTCGTACATCAGAACTCCAATATATCGAAAGATTCTCAATTGGGAGTTCATCAACCAGCATCAGAATTGCTTTTTCGCCAGTGCATACGGTCTAAAGATAAAGACCCGCTTCTTGTGCAAAAGATTTCTCAATATTTAGCGCAAATGCTTCCCAAGAATGCTGCCCAAGAATTATCCCGCGCTATGTTTGATACTCCATGTGACCGAATTTCTTATATGGATGCCAATACCTTGCTACGCTCTGGTATAGCCACGGAAAAAGTAGATCTTCACTAGATCCAAAGCTACTGATTCATAATGATTGATTAAGAGAATTTAAGTACGCACCTTACCTATTGGTTTTGCATGAAGGCATATGCCAAGTGCAGTCAGCACCTTGAGGACCGTATCAAAGCCTGGAATTCGATCTCCGGATAGGGCCTTGTAAAGGCTCTCTCTAGAGAGTCCGGATTCCCTTGCAACAAGTGCCATACCTTTTGCGCGAGCTATGTCACCAAGTGCTTTTGCAATGAAAGCAGCATCTCCATCAGACTCATCGATGCACGCCTGTAGATAAAGAGCCATTTCTTTGGGTGTGCGTAAATGTTCTGCTACATCATATGGGCTGGTGATAGTTTTCTTCATTTTTTGCCTATAAGTTTTTGGATAAAAATTTGGCAATTTTTATATCCTGGGCTTGAGTCCTTTTATTGCCGCCAATCAATAGCAAATAAATCGTTTTTTCTAGTTTCGTGTAATAAATCCTATAGCCGGGGCCAAAATTAATTTTCATTTCAAAGACTCTATCGCCAACAGATCTAGAGTTGCCTTCATTTCCATGTTCTAAGCGCTGAATTCTTGCCTGAATTTTTGCTCTTCCCATCAAATCTCTAAGGTCGTTTAACCAAACTTTAAACTCTTCAGTTTTCCTAATTTTATGCATGAAACAATGTATCCAATAGGATACATTAAGTCTGCAGGAATAGCTTTAATTTAGGTTGAAAAATAAGGAAAAAACTTAAAGAATGCGCATCGAAAAATCAACCGCATTGACATCTTTGGTTAATTTACCAAGGGAGATGCGATCCACGCCAGTAGCTGCAATGGCGCGCATTTGATCTAGATTAATGCCGCCAGATGCTTCTAAAAGAGCTCTACCTGCGGTAACGGCTACGGCTTGCTTCATTTGATCGGTATTAAAGTTATCAATCAAGATGCTCTTGGCACCAGCGGCCAAAGCCTCCTCTAGTTCGGCAAAATTCTCCACTTCAATCTGAATATCCACTCCAGCATTGAGTGCCTGCGCATTGCGCAAAGCAGCAGTTACGCTGCCAGCAGCAGCAATATGATTTTCTTTAATTAAGATGCCGTGCCATAAAGCAAGACGTTGATTCTTGCCGCCGCCAACCAGAACTGCATACTTTTGCGCCTGACGAAGTCCGGGAATCGTCTTGCGAGTATCGAGTACAGCGCAGCCTTTAGGGTTAGGGCTAGCGCCCGCAATAGCATCAACGTGTTGACGAGTGATGCTTGCTGTCCAAGAAAGCGTCTGCAAGAAGTTAATGCAAGTTCTCTCAGCCGAGAGGAGTGCTTGAGAGTCGGCCTCAATGTCACAAACCTTGGTATCGGCTTGCATGAGCTCTCCCTCTAAGTAGTGCCAGTTAACTTTTGCATTCGGATCTAGCTTCTTAAGAGTACCTTCAAACCAATCTACTCCACATAAAACGGCTGCTTGGCGAACAATGAGCTGAGCCTGAACGGGTTTATTAGGTACAAGCTTGGCAGTCCAATCACCAGTACCAATGTCTTCCATAAGCGCATCATGGATATTGCGTTGACGTGCTTGCTCTAAAGTTTCGTTGTACTCAAACATAAAATCAATCTAAAAGATAAAAAACTAAACTAAATCAAACTAAACCAAACCAAACCAAACCAAACCAAAATAAACTAAGCTGCGCCAATATTTTTTACAAAGCCATGTTGAGCTTTAGCGAGAAGATCTGGGTGATTTTGGGTGAAGTCGAGCATGCGCTCAATGCAACCTAGAGCTTTAACGCGCACTGGTTCATCAATGAAGATTTCGCCAGAGGCATTTTCAAGACAATCCAAAATACCTTGTAGGCCATTCATGGCCATCCAGGGGCAGTGCGCGCAACTTTTGCAAGTTGCGCTATTGCCAGCAGTAGGTGCTTCAATCAGTTTCTTGTTCGGCGCTAACTGTCGCATGCGATGCAAGATGCCTTTATCAGTAGCCACAATATATTCAGTGGCACTACCTTCAACTACCGCTTTAATCATGGCAGAAGTAGACCCCACCACATCAGCTAAATCAACCACTGCCTGAGGGGACTCTGGGTGAACCAAGATCATGGCATTGGGGTGCGCGGCTTTGAGCATCTCCAGTTCAACAGCCTTAAATTCATCATGAACGATGCAGGCGCCATTCCAGAGCAACATATCAGCGCCAGTTTGTTCTTGGATATAGCGGCCCAAATGACGATCTGGTGCCCACAAGATTTTTTTACCCTCAACTTTAAGTTGATGCACGATGGCTAATGCGCATGAACTAGTGACCATCCAGTCTGCTTGCGCTTTAACGGCGGCAGAAGTATTGGCATAAACCACAACAACGCGATCAGGATGTAATGCTCTAAAAGCGGCAAAATCACCAGCATCGCATCCCAAGTCTAAAGAGCAGGTTGCATCTAAGTCCGGCATAAAGACACGTTTTTCTGGGCTCAAGATCTTTGCAGACTCACCCATAAAGCGAACACCCGCAACAATGAGATTCTTGGCAGGGTGATTTTTGCCAAAGCGTGCCATCTCTAAAGAGTCGGCAACAAAGCCACCGGTTTCTAAAGCTAGGTCTTGAATATCGCCATCTACATAGTAGTGGGCAACCAAAGCAGCGTCTTTCTCAACAAGAAGTTGCTTAATGCGTGCAATCACAGCCGCCTTTTCAGGGCCAGCTAAATGTGGGGGAACTTTTGCCCAAGCTTGGGCGGTGCAGGTGATGCCAGCAGAGTCTTGCTGCGGGTAGTCAAAAGCAATCGGGGTGCTAGCAGTTGAATTCATGCGAAATATTAATAGACCATAGCAATTTTAGTTTGAAGATTAAAACGGCAGCTTTGCATCAGGCTTCGCTGCTAGCAATGCCGCTTTAAACTCCGCCTGAATACGCGCAATAGCCACTTCGCTATCAGCTTCAAAGCGCATCACTACGACTGGAGTGGTGTTTGACGGTCTAGCAAGACCAAAACCATCGGCATATTCTACGCGCACACCATCAATCGTATTAATCGACTCAGAAGTATGGAACTTCGCATTGGCTTTAATAGTCTCTAGCAGAGCAAAAGGTTCACCTTCAGCGCAGGCAAGTTGCAATTCAGGGGTGCAAATCGCATTGGGTAAATCATTGAGTGTTTTATTGGGATCTTTTTCTTTAGATAGGATCTCCAAAAGACGTGCGCCAGTGTATAGGCCATCATCAAAGCCAAACCAACGATCTTTAAAGAAGATGTGGCCACTCATTTCACCGGCAAGGGGTGCGCCAGTCTCTTTTAGTTTGGCTTTGACTAGAGAGTGACCGGTTTTCCACATCAAGGGTTCACCTCCGTGCTTCTTAACATAAGTTGCCAGGTTGCGAGTGCATTTCACGTCATAAATGATCTGGCCGCCTGGATTGCGCGAGAGGACATCTTTGGCAAAGAGCATCATCTGGCGGTCTGGGAAAATCACCCCACCATCTTTAGTAACAACGCCTAAGCGATCAGCATCACCATCAAAAGCTAAACCTAGTTCGTTATCTGTAGTCTGTAAGTTTTTAATCAAGTCTTGCAGATTCTCAAGGTGTGCAGGGTCAGGGTGGTGATTTGGAAAATGACCGTCAACCTCACAGAACAATTCTTGAACGTCACAACCCAATGCTCTAAATAATTTGCCAGCAAAGGCACCGCCAACACCATTGCCGCAGTCAACAGCTATTTTCATCGGGCGAACCAATTTAACGTCACCAACAATATGCTCTAAGTACATTGGGAAGATGTCGAATGTGCTGCGAACACCTTGACCAGATACAAATTTCTTAGCCTCAATGCGTTTGCGCAATGCCTGGATCTGATCTCCATAAATTGCTGCACCACCTAAAACCATCTTGAAACCGTTGTAATTGGGCGGGTTATGGCTACCCGTAATCATGATGCCGGATTTTGGTTTTTTGCCATCAAGCACTTGGTTGGCGCCAAAGTACACCATCGGGGTAGCGACCATACCCAAATCAATCACATTAATACCGGTGGATAGCAGTCCTTCTGTCAACGCTTCAATCAGGCTCGGGCCTGATAAGCGGCCATCGCGGCCAATGACGATGTCGGTTTCACCAAGTTCACGCATCTCGGTGCCAAACGCTTGACCAATTAACTTGGCAATCGAAGGATCTAAAGTCTCATCAATAATGCCGCGAATGTCATATGCCTTGAAGATCGAGGGAGAGAGTTGCATGAAATACCTTTAGATAAAAAGATAATGAAAGCGCAATGCGCTCAGTAAATGAAGAGTTTAAGAATTCAATAAATTAATACGGGCGGCAGTTACAGCATCGATATTCTCATCTGCGGCAATATGGTCTGATCCGCTACCTAGTGCTTTTTCAATGGGCTTTGCTAGCACTTTGCCGTATTCCACGCCGGGTTGATCAAAGCTATTGATATTCCAAAGTGCTCCTAATGTAGCCGCGCGGTTTTCATAAAGGGCGAGAAGTGCGCCTAGATAAAAAGCGTTGAGCTCTGGCAGGAGCAATAGATTGCTAGGGCGCTTGCCTGGGTATACATCATTGGGATTGTTTGCATTCTTGCCATGCGCCAGTGCTTGGGCTTGTGCCAAGCAGTTTGAGAGCAAAATGCGGTGATGGGCAACAGCTTCAGGGCGATCGCTCATCGGTTTACGAACCGCAATGAAATCGATCGGGATCACTTCAGGACCCTGGTGAAATAGCTGGAAGTAAGAATGCTGCGCATTACTGCCTGCGCTACCAAATACTACGGGCGAGGAATGTTTCACTGGTTTGCCATCCTTACCAATGCTCTTGCCGTTACTTTCCATATCGAGCTGCTGCAACCACTTGGGAAACCAATCTAAGGCATCGGCATAAGGGATGGCGGCGTATGACTTAATGCCATGCTTTTCTTGTTGATGCAAAAGTGCCAACGCCATAATGACCGGAAGATTTTCCTCTAATGGCGCGTTTCTAAAATGCAAATCCATCGCATGCGCGCCAGCCAAGAAATTCTCAAAGGTTTTAAAGCCATACTGCAGCGCTATTGGTAGCCCAACAGCGGACCAAACTGAGTAGCGGCCGCCAACCCAATCCCAAAAAGGGAAAATGTGATCTTCCTCAATGCCAAACGCCTTGGCGCCTGAAACATTGGCGGTAACCGCAAATAGCGCCTTATTAATTTGGCTTTGTGTTAGCCCGCTATTTTTTAGCCAAGCAACTACTGCTTTGGCATTCATGGTGGTTTCTAAGGTAGTAAACGACTTAGACACAATAATGACGCGAGTACTGTGCGGTAGAGCTTTGGCCAGAATACGAGCTAATTCAGCAGTATCAATATTGGCCAGAAAATGCATGCGCATGCCACGGCTCTCAATATCTGAAACATGCGCCAAGGCTTCTATTGCTAGGCGGGGGCCAAAGTCGGAGCCACCAATACCAATATGTATAACATCCGTTACACCAACCCACTGGTTGCATAGCGCATCAATGCGTTGCCAAACCTTAGTAACTGAAGGCATGACATCTTGACCATCTAAGATGACTGGTGATTTGCTGAGATTGCGTAGGGCTGAATGCAGTGCAGGACGGTCTTCACTCAGATTGACATGTTTACCGCTAAATAGATCCTCAATGAACTGCGGAAGATGAGATTGGCGCGCAAACGAAAAGAGATCCTGCCATTCGGATTCACTAATATTTTGGTAGGCGGTATCCAAAACCATATCCACTGTAGTGTGGGTGGATTTAGGTAGATTTAGCGTGGTTTGCATGGACCTTGAAGACATTGCTAGATTTTATCAAGAACCCTCAAAAAACCCTCTAAAACACTGAAAATGTTAGGATTTCAGTATATTCACAAATAAATCATTAAATATTTAAAAAAATAGGACGAGACAGGTTAATGGAGCGGGTAGATTGCGTCGTTATTGGCGCTGGTGTGGTGGGTTTGGCTGTAGCCCGAGAGATGGCGCTCCAGGGTCGCGAAACTATTTTGCTAGAGCGTGAATCATCATTTGGCACTATTAGTAGCGCTCGCAATAGCGAAGTGATCCATGCTGGCATCTACTACCCCAAAGATTCACTGAAGGCAAAACTTTGTGTAGAGGGCAATCGCATGCTCTATGAGTACTGCCGCAATCATCAGGTGGCAACTCAGCCCTATGGCAAATTAATCGTAGCAACTGATGCATCGCAGTTAGATGATTTGCAGGCAATTCTGTACAAAGCCAAAACTAACGGCGTTCCAGAAATCAAGATGATTTCAGGAGATGAGGCAAGGCAGATGGAGCCGCAACTTAACTGCGTGGCGGCAATTTTGTCATCGAGCACAGGCATTGTGGATAGCCATGGGTATATGCTCTCTCTGCTCGGAGGTTTTGAAGATGCAGGGGGCATGATTGCTTATCAATCGCCACTAATTAGCGCTAAACCAATAGGAGAAGGTGCTAAAGACGGATTCGAGTTAGAGATTGGCGGCGCCGAAGGCATGCAAATTCAGACAAAACTATTGATTAATTGCGCGGGCATGAGTGCTCCTGCAATTGCGAAGAAAATTGAATGCCTCTCACAGGATCAAATTCCGAAAGCGTATTTTGCAAAGGGAAACTATTTTTCTCTTTCTGGAAAATCGCCATTTACCCATTTAATTTACCCAATCCCAGAGCCTGGCGGGCTTGGTGTGCACCTAACTTTAGATATGGGTGGGCAGGCTAAATTTGGCCCTGATGTGGAGTGGCTCGATATCGATCAAGAAGAGCAAATTGATTACACCGTAGACCCTAAGCGCGGTGATGGGTTCTACGAAGCGGTAAGGCAATACTGGCCAGGACTCAAGGATGGCGCATTACAGCCCGATTACTCAGGGGTTAGGGCCAAAATAGTCCCGCCCAATGCCCCAGCTGGTGACTTCTGCTTTAACACCCCCAATGAGCATGGCATGGAGGGGCTCTATAACTTATATGGCTTCGAGTCTCCCGGCCTTACCTCTAGCCTAGCCATTGCCAAGTATTTGGAGGGACTTATAAAAGAATCCCAATAATTCGGAATTATCGATCCTCAAAAGGGTTAAGTAATTCAACTTTGAAACGTTTAAAGTCTTTAATGTTTCTAGTGACAACGATCAGTTGATCCTCAATGGCTGTTGCCGCAATCATGGCATCTTCCCGAATGGTGTTGCTTTGGTTATGCATTAGTTTTGCCCATAGCCTAAAGGTTGACCCCTTCATCGGCAGAACATTGTGAGCGCTTGAAACTTGTTGTAGCCAGAGCTCTAAATTTTCTGCCTTCTTCTTATCTTGTTCGCGAGTAAGTTCAATTCCGGCTTGAATTTCTCCAATCGAAACTGCAGAAATATGCAAATGCTCGTCCGAGATATCCTGATACCACTTCAGTACCGCGCCATGAGGTTTGGGCTTGCGTAGCTCTGAAATAATGCTTGTGTCCAGCAAGTACATGCGCCCCCTTACAGCTTGATGGGCTTACGAGAGCTTCCTTTACCTCGCGGGGGCAGATTTAATTCGCATCTAGCTTCCTCTGAAAGTAGAAGTGATTTTAGTGACGGCTTGGCTGATTGTTTCAATGAGTTCCACTCCGAAATAGTGATTAATACTGCGGTCTGATGTCCGCGTTTGGTGACTACTTGCGGCCCCTCTTGGAGACAGGCATTTAGTAACTCGCTAAACCTTGCTTTGGCATCTTGAACGGCCCAATGTTTATTCATCATCGCCTCTCCTGACTAGATATCTGACTAGTTTAGCAGAATAAGCACGGTATGGCCGTTGGGATGTCGGTATTTAAGCCTATTAGGACAAGCTTTACAGTAAGGGGAAATTAATAATTACTCAGGCGCTTTCTGAATTATTTATAATCTAGGTCTCAATTCGCAATGGAAGAGTGGCAGAGCGGTTGAATGCACCAGTCTTGAAAACTGGCGACTGTAACAGGTCCGTGAGTTCGAATCTCACCTCTTCCGCCATACATGACAGCAGAGCCCATATTCTACGGGGCTCTTTGTTTTTGGGATTCTTCCACCCACCACTCTACCTATCACCAAAACATTGCCTGAGCTTATTTTTTTGCATGGACCAGAGAAGGTCATCTTGGATGGAAATCAGGCTTAGGTACCTGGCCTTGCAGGTTTTTAAGCAAATCCCAATCAATTCCTCACCCGGGTTAATTAACGCTGATCTGAGGAAGTCTGGGGCTAAGTTAAACTAAAAATATCATTTTTAGCGCTAGTAATTGCATTTTGATAATTTAGCTATCTGGAGCAAAAGCCCAAAATTTTGGAGCGTGAATCAACATTGGCTAGTGCAGGCAATCCCATGGATCGAATTGCCCAGCATCTAGGAAATATGGGGATATAGATGGCTGTAAATTTCATACTACTTTAAATTGGTGGCATGTAGACAAAAATGTCTTTAGACAGTCAAATCACCTGATTTTGTCTACAAAGAAGTTGATATAGCCATTTCTCGTCAACAACTTAGCTTATATCGTGAGGATCAAGCAATTGATGCTGTGAAGGGTTATCTGTAAATGCGTTGCAAGTCTTCATTTCCCCCCAAAGATTTGGAAAGTTCGAATAATCAAATCCAGCAGTCCAACGCCATGCACGAGTCATGGATCGAATGAAAGGACCAGGATCATTGTTTTGAGACAGCGCTTTTAATGGCAG
>CAZHWF010000012.1:20980-28569 GCA_964536365.1 uncultured Polynucleobacter sp. | reverse complement strand
TTTGCTGGAGACTTCTTTGTAGCCATGGTCTATTACCCTTCTTTTGGTAGTTATGGTGCTCAATGCACCTGTTGATATTACTGCAAATTCCCTCGGGGATGCGTCAGTCCTTTATGGGGTTTTTCCTGCAAATTACAAGGGAAATAGCTCAATAAAAAAGATAGCTTTAGCCTTGTTCTTATATTGCAGGGTTGCTACACTAAAAAGGCGCAGTCAAGTGTGTCATTTATTTAGTTTTATCCATAACCCTAGACATTAAGAGGATCTATGTTTCCTGAATATCGTGAACTCATTACAAAGCTAAAAACTTCGGATCGACATTTCTCGCATTTGTTTGATAAGCACAATAACCTAGACCAAAAAATACTAAGAATGGAGGCGCACACTGAGCCCAGCACTCCAGAAGAAATTGAGACTTTGAAGAAAGAGAAGCTATTGCTAAAAGATCAGATCTACGCGGTTCTCAAGAAAGCAAGCGCTCAATAAGACTTGCGTAATTAAATGATTAAAGACTAGCTTGTTATAGGCTTTGTGCAAGAAGCAGGCTTTGAGCAACAGATTGCCAGCTTCTGTTGTGCAATCGACCTCATGGTCACCAGAAACTAAGCGAATGCCTTTAATCTTGGTGCCAACCTTAAGAGTGGTTGAAGATCCTTTGACTTTCAGATCTTTGATTAGCGTGACGGTATCGCCATCAGCCAATAAATTACCATTGGCATCTTTAACAATTAACCCGGCATCCACTTCTTCTGCCGCTGCCGCGATAGGCCATTCATGACCACACTGCGCGCATACATAATTATCCCCATCGGGGTAGGTCATGTCTTCCTGACAAGCAGGACACTTCGGTAAATTATCTGTACTCATACCACTATTTTAGTCTAGGGGTCAATTAATACCTATTGGTCGTCAATTTTCAGAATCAGTGACTATAAAATAGGGTGGTGAATAAAGCCCTTAAGATCTCCTTAATTGCTGCGGCAGGCTGTCTTGCTATGGCAGGGCTGGGTGCTTGGTATGCAGCCTCCTTTGTTAATCCGACGCAGTTGACAAAGCTCTTGAGTGATGCGGTCAAAGAATCTACCGGTCGCAATTTAACGATTGCTGGGCCAGTTAGTCTGGATCTTTTTCCCTCTATTAGCGTAAAAGCTGAGCAGGTAACTCTTGGCAATGCATCCTGGGCGAACAATCCTAATTTCTTGGCGCTCAAGCAAATTGAACTTGATATTAAATTGTGGCCGCTCTTAAAAGGCGATGTTGAAATCGACAGAATTGGGATCAAGGGTCTTGAAGCAAATTTACAAACCAATAAGGCGGGGGATGGAAACTGGAATTTAACGCCGCCAGTATTGACTTCCAAAGATTCTCAAAGTCAGTCGCTCACAGAAAATTCTTCTGACAATACTTCCGCCAATGCCTTTGTAGCAATCAAGACGATTGAGATATTGGATGCGTATATTCGCTATCAGGATGGCAATCAGGCCGAAAAAATCATTACGCTGCCTAAGATGATTTTCAGTGGTGGCGACGGGAAGTCTACGGTCTTGATTGATGCGCAATACGCTGATTACAAGCTTAACCTCAAGGGTAAAACGGGCTTACTGAGAAACGCATACCTTCATTGGGATCAGTTACCTGTAAATGTAGAGCTTGATCTTGCGCTCACCCTAAATGGTAAATCTTTGACGATAACAGGCTTGATCGACAAAAAGCCCAAAGTCTTGCCGCAATTTGATGTCAAGTTAAATTCTCAATCATTTGATTTGACTCCGCTAGCTGGTTCAGCGCTTATAGCTAGTTCGGTCGGAAAATCCTCGCATCCGATCCAGCCTCAATCTCTGCCCAATAGTAAGTATTTTTTCTCTGACGATGCTTTGCCTTTTGATCTTTTGCCTGTGGCAAATGGCGCTATTAGTATGGATATTGCGCAGCTTGTAATACCAGGTCAAGCGCCGTTTAAGAATCTCAAAGCAACCATACATTTGAAGGGCGATCAAATCAATGTGAATGATCTGGCCTTTAATGTCGGTAATGGTAGCGCTCAAGCGCAAATATCTATTTCACAGATAAGTCAGCCTACACCAAAAGTGATTGTTAGGGGCTTAGCCAAAGGCTTTAGCTTGGAGCAAATTCTGGCAACAACGGATTCTGCGAAAAAAGTCAGTGGCGGTGCAACGCAGTTAGCCATAAATCTTGAAGGTAGCGGTGCAAGCCTGCATCAGCTGCTGAGTAAGTCTAATGGCGCAATTCAGATTTCCATAGGGCAAAGTAAATTAGACTCAACCTTCATAAACAAGGGTGGTGATTTTCTAATTACCGTGTTCGACACGATTAATCCGCTTTACAAAAAATCAAATCAAACAGCGCTTGAGTGTGCCGTCGCTTATTTGCCAGTTACTAACGGCATAGTGAACATTCAGAATTCTATTGGTGTGGAGACGGACCGATTAAATGTCGTCATGTCAGGTTCAGTTAATCTTCGTAATGAGGTCGTAGATATTAATATCAATCCTAGCGAAAAATCTGGATTGACTACGGGTGTTGATCTGGGTGGTCTAGTAAAAATTGAAGGTACCCTGCAAAATCCAAAGGCAGGCGTAAACAAGGCTGGGGTGGTTACAAGCGCTGTATCAATTGGCTTGGGCTTTTTAACTGGCGGCATCAGTATTGCCGCCGAGAATGCTAAATCCTTGGCAACCAAGACGCAACCATGTAAAACAGCGCTGCATCCCTGGTCTGGAATTTATTCTGAAAATAACTAATTGCTTGCGGCGTTCTTAGAAAACAAGGCCGCTGACAAAGAGGCTGAATAAAGAAATAAAGATGCTGGCAAAAAATGCGGTCCAAAAACTGGAGATCGTAAAGCCACTGACTACCGCGGAAACTAGCATTAATACCAAAGCATTAATAACCAGTAAAAATAAGCCCATAGTCACTACAGTGAGCGGTAGTGTGAACACGATAAGTAAAGGCTTGACGATTGCATTGGCAAAGCCCAAGAGTAGAGCGGCAATCAAGAGGGATCCACCATCGGCAAAGCGCAAGCCACTAAAGATATAGCTGGCCACCCACAGGGATAAAGAAGTTAAGCCCCATTGGACGAGGAAAAGTGTTAAGTTGCTCATGCTGCTTCCTTTAAAAATAGTATTTATTGCTTAATGTTACTTAATAGTGTGGGGGGATCTCATCTATTGGGTTGCTTGCCCCTGATCCACTGCTGCTCGTTTGTTCCTTAATGGCTTTGAGCTCGCGATACAAAAACTCAATTTGCTGTTGTTGCTTATACACAGTCTCATTGAGCTTTTCGATCAGATCTTCAGCAAAGCTCAGCTTGATTTCAAGATTGGTAATTCGTTCTTCTGACATATTCAATATGCTTTCTTAATCGGAGATGAGTTCAAAGCGACCATCTTCCATTTCTGCTTGAGGCCTAATCCAGAAATCATGAGACTGCAGAGATTCATACACATAAGCAGGCTCCAATGTGGCCTCTATATTCGCCAGCAAAACGACTTTATAAAAGCCGCCCGTTTTGATGTGTCTCAGTTTTGCACCGGGCTGAAAAAGTCCATCGTCTGGATCGGCTAATTTTGGTCTACTCATGTTTTGCTCATGTGGATTATTAAATTTTTTGCTATAGCACTATCGCTGTATAGTCAGCGGTAATTAGCACCCCATCTGTAGCCGCTTTCTTGGCAAAGCGTAACACTTCATTGTCTTTGCTAAATAAAACACAGGGCTTATTGGTGTACGCAAGGTCTAAAAAGACTTGATCATCCGGGTCTTGGCATAACCAAGGCGCTTTGGTCAAATCATCATCTAGGATTACCTTTGCTAAGCCTTGCCATTGCGCCTGGATTTTCGCTTGAGCATCTGGATTTAAGGCAAACAATGGCCGCGCTATGACCTCGGAAAACTCTTCTAAAGTCTTTGGGGTGGCTAAGGCCTTGATTTTCCCATCGATGAGCGCTTGCTTAAGACGAATGGCTCGAACGTCATTAAAGACAAATAGGTCAAGCAATACATTGGTGTCAAAGATCGTAGTAGACACGTTGATAAATTGCTGTTGAGAGTTGGCTATTGAGTACTGCGCCAGGTTTCTGGGGTGATGGTGACTTGTCCTTGTTCAGAGGAAACATAGGCTTCGCCATCTTGAATATTAACGTGCAGAACCATGCTGCGCTCAACTAATTTGTTCAGGGCATCGGCTTGTTCTGCTGGTATCGAAAGCACTTGTAAGTTGCGCGCACGAGTCAGCTTGTTAGCAATGCCATCCCACCAGATTTTGCTGGTATGGCCACCATAACAATACACAATGACGTGATCGGCACGACCGCAGGCTTTCAGAATACGCCGCTCGTCAGGTTGGCCAATCTCAATCCATAGCTTGATGGCATCGGTAAGATCTTTAATCCAAAGATCAGGTTCATCCGTATCGCTCAAACCTTTAGTGAAAACCAGGTCTTCGTGCGCTTGAAGTGCATAGGCGATGATGCGAATCATCATCCGTTGCTCGGTTTCCGAAGGATGCTTTGCAATGGTTAGGGAATGACTGCCGTAATAGTGGCGGTCAGAGTCTGCGACATGAAGGTCGGCTTTGTGGATAGTTGCGCGAAGAGCCATAACGCATTATCGCCTTTATGGCTGCTTAACTAGCGCTAGATAGCTGGTATCAGGCGCTTGCAACCAGTATTATTTGGCTTGCATCCCTACAAAGGCATGCAAAAGCCTCAAATTACTGTGTATCGTAGAACCCATGATCCGTATTACCGAATTGCGCCTACCGATTGACCATGCTCCGCAAGCGCTGGAGCTGGCGATTCAAAAACGCCTCAACTTAGCCCCTCAGGACCTGATGCGATTTGAGGTATTTAAGCGCAGCTACGATGCGCGTAAGAATGTTGCTTTATCGTTTATCTATACCGTCGACCTATCGGTCAAAAATGAAGAAGAACTGCTCAAGAAATTCTCAGGCGATGTTCATGTCAGGCCTTCGCCAGATACGAGTTATCACTTTGTAGCCAAAGCCCCTGATTCAATTACAGATGGAAGCGCGCTTCGCCCTGTCGTCATTGGTTTTGGTCCTTGCGGAATCTTTGCCGCTTTGGTTTTGGCGCAAATGGGCTTTAAGCCCATTGTTTTAGAGCGCGGTAAACAGGTACGCGAACGTACCCAAGATACTTGGGGCCTATGGCGCAAAAATACACTCAACCCAGAATCCAATGTGCAATTTGGAGAGGGTGGGGCAGGCACTTTCTCCGATGGCAAGTTATACAGTCAAATTAAAGACCCCAAGTTTTATGGCCGCAAGGTAATTAACGAATTTGTTAAAGCGGGTGCCCCAGAAGAAATTACTTACGTAGCCAAACCCCATATTGGCACCTTCCGGCTGGTAGGTATGGTGGAGAAGATGCGTCAAGAGATCATTGAATTGGGTGGTGAGATTCGGTTTTCTCAAAAGGTGATTGGTTTTGATATTCGTGACGGGCAAATTGCTGGGGTCAAGATTGAGGGCCAGCCAGATTTGCCGGCTAGTCATGTAGTTCTCGCTCTGGGCCATAGCGCACGAGATACCTTTGCGGCTTTGCATGAAGCAGGTGTCTTTATGGAGGCAAAACCATTTTCAATAGGCTTTCGGATTGAGCATCCTCAGTCACTCATTGATAAAGCGCGCTTAGGTCCGCACGCAGGCAATGAGTTAATAGGCGCAGCTGATTACAAATTAGTGCATCACGCTAAAAATGGTCGTTCAGTCTACAGTTTTTGTATGTGCCCTGGCGGTACGGTAGTGGCGGCTACTTCGGAGCCTAATCGAGTGGTGACAAATGGTATGAGTCAATACTCTCGTAATGAGCGCAATGCCAATGCCGGAATTGTTGTTGGCATTACTCCGGAGGATTATCCGGGTGGACCACTTGCCGGTATTGAATTTCAGCGAGCAATCGAATCCAAGGCTTTTGAATTAGGTGGCAAGACCTATGAGGCGCCCGGTCAGTTAGTGGGAGATTTTTTAGAAGGTAAGCCATCTACACAATTTGGCAGCGTTATCCCATCGTATAAGCCAGGAGTGCATTTGACAGACCTAGCTGATAGCTTGCCTGCCTATGCAATTGAAGCAATCCGCGAAGCGATTCCTGCTTTTGAGAAGCAAATTAAAGGCTTTTCCATGAAAGATGCTGTATTGACTGGAGTCGAGACACGTACATCCTCACCTTTGCGTATTACACGTGGCCCCAATTTTCAGAGTCTTAATATTAAGGGCCTCTATCCAGCGGGTGAGGGTGCCGGTTATGCTGGTGGAATCTTGTCTGCTGGGGTTGATGGGATTAAAGTAGCAGAAGCTGTAGCACTAGACTATTTATCAAAGTAAGCCCAATAAGCCCAATAAGCCCAGAAGTCTTTATGAACCCCGTAGTAAACCCATCGTCAGCCGAAGAAAAAGAAGTTCTGTTTCATCCGGAACTCTTAAAAAAGTTTGATATCAATGGGCCGCGCTATACCTCTTATCCGAGTGCTGATCGCTTTCATGGGGGCTTCACTGAGGCTGATTACCTTGGAGCGCTACAACGAGTTGCAAAAGCAAATGAACCGCTATCACTGTATTTTCATTTGCCGTTTTGTCCCAATATTTGCTATTACTGTGGCTGTAACAAAATTATTACCAAGGATCATGGGCGTAGCGCTAAATACATTAAGTATTTAGCAAAAGAAATGGCCATGGTTACTAAAGTCATGGGTGCTCATAGGAAGATTCCGGTAACCCAATTGCACTGGGGTGGGGGCACACCTACTTTTCTGTCTCATGATGAGATGACTGAATTAATGCATTACACCCGTGAGCATTTTGAATTGTTGCCTGGGGGTGAGTACTCTATCGAGATTGATCCTCGCCGTGTCTCTGAGCAAGACATTGCGCTCTTAGCAGAGCTAGGTTTTAACCGCATTAGTTTGGGTGTGCAGGATTTCAATTTGGCTGTACAAGAGGCTGTACATCGCGTGCAAACCATTGAAGAAACCCAAGCGGTAATTGATTGGTCCAGAAAGTATGGATTTAAATCTAGAAGTGTGGATTTAATATATGGTTTGCCAAAGCAAACACCAGAGACCTTTAAAGAAACAGTTGATGCGGTACTGGCTATGAACCCAGATCGTCTTTCAGTCTATAACTACGCCCATCTACCTCACATTTTTAAACCACAACGTCGTATCGCTGAGGCTGATTTGCCTGCTGCCGCTGATAAATTAGACATCCTCTCCAATACGATTACGCGTTTGAGCGAGGCCGGCTATGTGTTTATCGGCATGGATCACTTTGCTAAGCCGGATGATGAGTTAGCCATCGCCCAAAAAGAAGGAAAGCTGCATCGTAATTTCCAGGGCTATTCAACTCAAGCGGAGTGTGATCTTTTAGCTTTTGGAATTTCATCTATCGGCAAGGTAGACGATTGCTATTCGCAGAATGTGCGCACGCTGGATGAGTATTACGAGGCGCTCGATCATGGTCGCTTACCAGTGCTCAGAGGATTGCGTTTGGACAAAGATGATCTATTGCGCCGCGAACTCATTGGTGAGCTGATGTGTCAGTTTGC
>CAZHWF010000012.1:19435-20880 GCA_964536365.1 uncultured Polynucleobacter sp. | reverse complement strand
GCATCAATTCGAAAATAGTCTCATCGAAATTGATAACAAAAAGGGAAACCATCATGCGTATTAAGTCACTCGTAGCAGCAATGGCTGCAGTAGCATCCTTAGCCCCAGTAGCAGCTCAAGCCCAATCCTCAAGCGAAAATCCATGGATGGTGCGTGTGCGTGCAGTAGATGTACTTTACCAAAATGGTCAATCTGGAGTTGCCTCTGATTTAAATCTGAAGGCGAAAAATCAATGGATTCCTGAATTTGATATTTCCTATTTCTTTACTAAAAATATTGCTGCTGAACTGGTGTTAACTTGGCCACAACAAGTCAATATCAATGCCAACTCTGGTAATGTGGGAAAAATCACAGCATTGCCACCATCATTGTTGGCTCAATACCACTTCACCGATTTGGGTGCGTTTAAGCCTTATGTGGGTGCTGGTATTAACTACACTATATTTGGTAATCGTCAAAACTTCCCGGCTCTTGGTAATACAGTTCAAGTTGAGCCGTCTAGTGTAGGTTTCGTGGCTCAAATTGGCGCTGATTATATGTTCGATAAAAACTGGGGTGCCAATATCGATTTGAAATATGCAACTATGGCAACCAATGTTCAGGCGGTAGCCGGCGGCGCAAACCTTGGAAAATTAACATTGAACCCATGGATGCCTGCGGTAGGTGTTACTTATAAGTTCTAAATGCTCTAAGAATTCAGTTCTTAGATCTTGAGATAGGGCTCCTTAGGGGTCCTATTTTTTTATCCTTGCTCTATCTGCTTATTTCACTAGATCGCCAATGAGCTTTTCAAAGTCTCCTTGATCAAAATTGAGATTATTAAATCGATGTAAGGCGGGGTGCATTGGTGGCTCAGTTCTGCGTTTGACGTATTCATCCCAATGTTTAAGCTTCCATTCATCCCTGGGATCGGCGCGAGTTTCCATGCGCTGTTTTGCGACAGACTCATCTAGATCAATCCACGCAATTTGAATGGTCGTTTGAGGTGGTATGCCTAGCTTTTTCGTATCAAACATCGAGCCATTTTGAATTTCTCTTGAAAATGGGCCCACTAGAATGACGTTTACACCTAGCGTTAAATTTTCTCTAGCGATATCAATCAGCCCCTTGTATTCCCAATCGCGCAAATTTTCAAGATAGAAGGGGCTATCGCGATCATTTGGATTTTGGGTGGTGAGCTTCATGACATGCGCGCTAAAAGCTCCATATGCAGTGTCTTTATCTAAAAAGAAAAAGTCTTCCCCAGTTTTTTCAATTAGCAAAGGCAGAGCCTTCTTGGCTAGGGTGGATTTTCCAGTGCCGGCATGTCCAGCAAAGAGAATAAGGCGAGGAGCGGCAGGGGTGAGTTTGCAAACCATATATGCCTAGTCTCGCAGAAATTGCCGGAAATATCTCCTTTTTTGGGAACTGACGATAATGTCGCCATGGCTTTAATCGTACTTACT
>CAZHWF010000012.1:0-19425 GCA_964536365.1 uncultured Polynucleobacter sp. | reverse complement strand
TTACTGATGCAAAACTGGCTTTTGGCCATGTTGACCTCCTCGCAAATACCGCTTTTTCACTCGAATCCGGTGAGCGCGTCGGCTTAATTGGCCGCAATGGCACTGGCAAATCCTCTTTATTGAAGATTCTGGCTGGAATCGAAAAAATGGATGATGGGCTCCTGCAATATCAGCAGGGCTTGCGGATTGCTTATGTACCACAGGAACCCATTTTTGAGGCAGAAGAAACTGTTTTTGATGCAGTTTCTAAGGGAGTGGCGCAAGCAAAAGCCCTTCGTGAAGAGTATGAGGCGCTTAGCGTGGGTGAGTGGGATGATGCCGCCCACCACCGCTTGGATGAGGTGCAATCCCAACTCGAGGCGCTTAGTGGTTGGAACTGGGAGCAAAGGGTTCATGAAACTTTAGATCGCCTGCATCTTGAAGCAGGGGTCAAAATTAATACGCTTTCAGGCGGAACTAAAAAGCGAGTTGCCTTAGCGCGCGCTTTGGTGGAAGTGCCCGATGTACTTTTGCTAGATGAGCCGACCAACCACTTGGACTTAGATTCAATTGCCTGGTTAGAAGAATTGCTCAAAGAGTATCAGGGTTCAGTCATCCTAATTACCCATGATCGCGCATTCTTAGACAATGTGTGCACCCAGATTGTCGAGTTAGATCGCGGCATTTTGCGTAGCTACCCGGGCAACTTCACGCAATACGAAGTATTAAAAGAGCAAGAGCTCAATGCTGAATCTTTGGCAAATGCCCGGGCGGATAAATTACTTGCCCAAGAAGAGGTTTGGATACGAAAAGGCGTAGAAGCCCGTCGTACGCGTAGTGTTGCCCGTATTGCCCGCTTAGAAAAACTTCGCAGCAGTCGTGCGGCACGCAGGGACGCCATGGGTCAGGTAAAAATGGCCGTATCCGCTGGCGATCGGAGTGGCAAGATTGTGGCGGACTTACAAAACGTCAGTAAAACATATGATCGTCCGATCGTAAAAGATTTCACGGCAACGATATTGCGTGGCGATAAGGTGGGTTTATTAGGTCCTAATGGCGCCGGTAAAACCACTTTGCTCAAATTGATTCTGGGGACAATCGCCCCAGACTCCGGAACAGCAACGATGGGAACGCGTATTGAGGTTGCTTACTTTGATCAGATGCGCGAGGGTTTGGATCTCAACGCTTCTCTTGAGGACTACATTAGTCCTGGTAGCGAATGGATAGAAATCAATGGCAATAAGAAGCATGTGAAGAGTTATCTGAGTGACTTCTTGTTTGCGCCAGAGCGAACGAATTCACCAGTGAGTACATTGTCTGGTGGAGAGCGCAATCGCTTATTACTCGCGCGTCTATTTGCCCGCCCAGCCAATGTCCTAGTACTTGACGAGCCAACAAACGATCTGGATATTGATACGCTAGATTTGCTTGAGCAACTCTTGCAAGACTATAAGGGCACAGTCTTTTTAGTTAGCCATGATCGCTACTTCTTGGATAACGTTGTTACCAGCATTATTGCCAATGAGGGTAATGGCTTTTGGCGAGAGTATGAGGGCGGATATGAGGATTGGAAAATTCAAAAAGCGCGCTCAGAAAAGATACGAGGCGCTAACGCAAAAGCTACAGACAAAGTAGAAACCAAGACAGAAACTAAGGTTGAGACTAAGTCCGAACTTAAGTCTGTAATTAAAAGCGGGGTACAAAAACTCAATGGTAAAGAACGTCAGGAGCTAGAAGCGCTGCCGCTACAGATTGAGGCTTTGGAAACCGAGCAGGCCGATATTGGCATTGCGATGAGTAATCCCGATTTATATAAAAATGAACCAGAGCTGGCTGCGAGCATGCAGGCGCGCTTGAGTGAGATTACTGCGGATTTGGATCAAAAGCTGCAACGCTGGGAGCAGCTTTTGAATCGGTCAGAGTCTTAAATGCACTAATCCCTTGGCAGCCGAGCGCGTAAGCGATCGATTTCATCGAGCAAGTCTAAGGCTAGGGCAACTCCAGGAACATTGAGCTCAAGGTCATGAGTCAGGTGCGCGGCGGTCTTAGCGCGTCTTAAGGAGTCGCCACTAAAACGCCAATCCTCAGGGGATGATCCAATGGGGCTGAGAACACCTTCTGACACCCAGCTCATGATGAGCTCTTCTGGTGTGCGTGAAGCATGAGACAGCTCAACAATAGTCATGTGCACGTCATTCTCAATAACGGCACCCTCAATCCAAGTGATATTGGTTTGTGTCATCTCAATCATCCCTTCAAGTGAGTTCTAGGGTTGAAATCAAAAGCCTTGGCGAAGTTTTCATAGGCCTCTTTATGTGCATCGGTATCAGCTGGCGGTAGGGCGATAGTCGGAACGACATATAAATCACCAGCCTCAGCGCTTGGAATACCCTTGCCTTTGAGGCGCATCTTGCGTCCTGCTACAGTGCCTGCCGGAATTTTTAGCTCTAGAGTGCTGCCTGCTGGAGTAGGTACGTTGACTGTTGTTCCTAGCGCAGCTTCCCATGGTGCTAGCGGTATATCGATGAATACATCTTTACCTTCAACGCGATAGAGTGGGTTTGGATGAAAATCGATCTCTAAATACAGGTCACCAGCTGGACCTTGCCCAACACCTGGCCCACCTTGACCACTGAGTCGAAGATTTTGTCCTGCTTTAATGCCTTTAGGGATGCTCACATCGAGCTTGCGCTCTTGTGTGCCGACATGTCCGCTCGCATCTTGCACAGGCATATGCAATGAGATGGTGCGTTTAGCGCCGTTATAGGCATCGGCTAGATCAATCAATATTTTGGCATGATGATCCTGGCCTTTGAAATTCATGCCGGCACGAGCATGGCTGCCACGTCCGCCTTGGCGATGTTTGCCTCTGCCAAAGAGGGATTCAAAAAATTCGCTTTGATCACCTTCAAAACCACCGCCGTAACCAGGATGGCCGCCACCAAAGCCACCATCAGAGAATTCAAAGCCCTCATTCCAATTTGGTGGAGGAGTGAAGTCTTGACCATTTTTCCAATTCTCACCAAAGCGATCATAGGCGGCACGCTTTTCAGTATCTTTTAAAACAGCATAGGCTTCGCCAATTTGCTTGAACTGCTCTTCAGCACCAGCATCTTTATTCACGTCTGGATGGTATTTGCGTGCGAGCTTGCGATAAGCTGTTTTGATTTCAGCTTCTGTGGCGGAACGTGGAACGCCGAGTGTTTCGTAGTAATCCCTAAATTTCATGAGCTTGTTTCAGTATGGTTGATATCTGGGCTATCTGGTTTGGACTAATAGGATTTATTCTACATTTCTCTTAGCTCATGACGCCAATTTGCCAGGGCACAAACTCATAATCACCAAGCCCCAGACGTTCGCTTTTGGAAGGTTCGCCAGAAGCAGTTCGCAAGAAGAGTTCAAATATTCTCTGACCCATTTCTTGAACAGATACGGTGCCGTCTAGGATCTCACCGCAATTAATGTCCATATCTTCGGTAAGTCTTTGATACATGGGGGTAGTGGTAGCCAACTTTATGCCGGGGGCAGGCTTGGAGCCAAACATAGAGCCTCTACCCGTGGTGAAAGCAATGAGATTGGCGCCTCCAGCAATCTGACCAGTAGCTGATACAGGGTCAAACCCAGGAGTATCCATAAATATGAAGCCTTTGGCTGTAACTGGTTCGGCGTATTTATAGACTTCCATAAGCGGGCCTGTGCCGCCTTTCATAGAAGAGCCAAGTGACTTTTCAAAAATATTCGCTAGCCCACCGATTTGATTACCAGGACTGACTTGGCCATTAATTTGCACATCTCTACCTACCGAGTATTCATCTTTCCACCAGCGGATGCGTTTAATCAGTTTTTCGCCAACCTCCTTGCTGACTGCTCGGCGGGTAAGGGTGTGTTCAACCCCATAAATCTCTGGAGTCTCCGACAGAATTCCAGTGCCACCATGACGGGTCAAGATATCGATCGCGGCACCAAGCGCTGGGTTGGCGGTGATTGAAGAAAATCCATCAGAACCTCCGCATTGCAAACCAACGCAAATATGGCTAGCGGATACCGTTTCACGTTTGGCTTTATTAGCCTCGGGCAAAAGTGCTTTGACGGCTTCAATGCCAGCTTCAATCGTTTTGCGCGTCCCACCAGACTCTTGCATGATGAAGGTGTGCAAATTCGAGCCTTCAACAAGACTTTCTTGTTCCATCAATCCTTTTAATTGATTGCGTTCGCAGCCAAGACCAACAATTAATGCAGCGGCTAGATTGGGGTGTCTTGCGTAGCCCGCCATCGTGCGACGCAGCAGCTCCATAGGCTCACCACTCATTTCCATGCCGCATCCGATGTCGTGACTAAAGGCTACTACACCATCTACATTCGGAAAATCTTTGAGTCGCTCAGGTGTAAACCAATCGGCAATGCGATTGACAACTGTTGCCGAGCAGTTGACTGTAGAGAGTATGCCAATGAAATTGCGTGTGCCCACTTTGCCATTTGCCCTAACGTAGCCCTGAAAGGTTGCACGCTCTGATTCAGGTAATAGCTCGGTAGGTTTATATTCGCTCGCATAGGCATAGTCGCGATCAAACTCACGAAACTCAGTATTGTGGCTGTGTACCATCGTGCCAGCTTCAATATCCGTATTGGCGAAACCCACAGTAACGTTGTACTTGAGAATAGGTTCGCCCTTTAAGATTTTCTTGGTAGCAATTTTGTAGCCCGCTGGTACTTGACTGCGGCTTGTGAAATTCTCGCTGGGAACCTCAGTACCAATACCAACATCTACACGAGCAACCACAATATTGTCATTAGGGTGCAGTCGAATAATCGGGCCTGCTAGATTTTTTTTGGATGTTTCAATCATATTCTTTAGGCTTTTTGGTAAGGCTTGATCGTATGCCGATTCCAAGTAATATTTAATGACTCAAGTCAAAAAATAGCACTTCCGCGTTGCTTCCACCTTCAACTTTGAGAATGGATTCGTTATCCATTAGCAGGGCATCTCCACCATTCAGCTCCCGCCCATTGATGGTAAGACTTCCTCTAACAAGATGAGCATAGTATTTACGTTTCGGATTGAGTTCCAAGATTGCTGCTTGCGTTCCATTAAAGAGACCTGCATAAACTTTGGCATCTGCATGTATTTTTACGGAACCATTTTTTTCATCAGGGGATGCAATCAGACGTAACTTACCTTCTTTTTCAATTGCAGGGATTGTTTGTTGTTCGTAACTTGGCTCTATCTCGGTAATATTGGGCTCGATCCAAAGTTGTAAAAAATGTGTCGTTTGATCTTTAGCGTGATTGAATTCGCTATGGGTGACGCCACTGCCAGCGCTCATGCGTTGAACATCGCCTGGTGGAATGCCTTTGATATTCCCCATGCTGTCTTCATGAGCCAGCTCACCTGACAACACATAGCTAATGATCTCCATATTACGGTGACCATGTTTGCCAAAGCCCATGCCAGGGGCAACCCGATCTTCGTTGATAACTCGTAAGTTTCCCCATCCCATAAAACGGGGGTCGTGGTAGCCCGCAAACGAAAAAGAATGAAAACTTTTCAGCCAACCATGGTCGGCATAGCCTCGATCCTGAGATTTTCTAAGAATTATCATGTTTTAACGATTTTCTGTAGCTAATTGATGGGTTGTGAATAAGCACATTATCATTAGCTTTAACGAAATTTGCTGATCGGTATCGCATGGGAAGTTTTAGACAAGATATTCGCGAAACATTCTTGGGTCTTTCAGAGAGCGCTCAAGAAAGGTGGAGCGACTTCACCCAATTTTTGCAAGAAGCTTGGCCGCTTTTAATTCTTCTAGCAACGATCCTGATGGGCATCTGGTGGTATGCGGATCCGCCCCCGCCTAAACATGTGCAGTTGGCAACAGGATCGCCTGGAGGATCATACGAAGTCCTTGGGAAAAAATATGCCGAATATTTTGCTAAGCGGGGAGTGACCCTCGAGCTGGTACCCACATTGGGGGCACAAGAAAATATTAATCGCTTGGCTGATCGTAACGACCCTATTCAGGCTGCGTTTGTTCAGGCGGGTGTGGTAAATACCAAAGAGATAAAAGGCATTCAATCATTGGGTGCAATTGCATATGATCCAGTTTGGTTTTTTTATCGTGGGCCATTGCTGAAGGATGGTGATTTGGAGGCAAGAAAGGCGGCCTATCAATACCTCTCTACCAAGGTTGTATCTTTAGGGGTTAAAGGAAGCGGCACTTATGCGCAAGCTATTAAAATTTTAGAAATAACGGGTTTTGATTTGCCCAATGCCGTTTATCTTCCAGGGGCTGACGCTGTTAAAGCGATGCAGGAGGAGAAGATAGATGGCGCTTTCATTGTGGACGCGTATGACGCTCCCAATGTGCAGGCCTTATTGCATGATCCTAGGTTTCATTTGATTACGTTCAAGCGTGCCGAGGCTTTTGTAAAACTCATACCTTATATGCATATTTTGGAGGTGCCGCAAGGATCATTTGATTTAAAGCGTAATTTCCCCTCTGAGAATTTACGTTTGGTAGCTACTACTACGAATTTGTTGATTGATGATCGCATGAACCCTGCTATCCAGTTTTTATTTTTGGAGGCGGCGCGAGAAATTAATGGGCGCGGATCTTTTTTTGCAAAGCGTGGCGAGTTTCCATCATTTAAGGATTCCATCTTGCCCGATAGTCCTGTAGCAGTTCACTACGAGAAAAATAGCTACCCGATCCTATCTAATTACTTGCCATTCTGGTTGGCGGAGCTGGTCAATCGTCTAGTCTTTATCTTGCTGCCATTCCTTGCAATTGCCTATCCGATATTGCAGGCTTTGCCTGGATATCGCGCTAAACGTATGCAAAACAAGATTAACCGTTTGTATGGCGAACTGAAAGCCTTGGAACAAGAATTGCTTGGGGGGTTTGATGCCGAACAGCGCAATGACTATCTTAAGCGCCTAGACCTACTGGAGTACCAGGCTTTAAATATCAAGATCTCAAAAGGACTATCCAGCGACTACTACACTTTACGCACTAGCATTGATTATGTGCGTAATTGTTTAAATAGGGGTGGGCATCCCTATCGGTCGAAAGCGATGGGCGTGAATCCGATAGATTAATTTCTATGATGGTGTGCGCTCAAGGTATATGATCTATTTAACTTAAATACGTGCCCGCATGAGAACATACGATCATCCATCTAGAATCCTTTTGCATGAAGAGGTTCATGCTCGCCCACCCATTCCTCTTTGGCCAAATGAGAGGGTTTTTTCACAATCCTTTATCTTGGATGCCCAATCTCGTCAAAAGCAAATTAATTGGATGCGCAAGCTAAGCGAAGCATTGGGGGTATCCCATAGCGGAGATGATCATTCTTTTATGACGCTGCAGTTAGCGCCAGAGCCCGAAAGAGTGCTGCTGAAGTGGGAATTACATGGTGAATTCGCAACTATTGCCGTCATTACTCACAACAAGAAGAAGGTTGCCGAGCCTTTGCTCAAATCGAGATTGGAAAATGAGCGCGATCTAGATTTGCTTTTTAAAAACTTGGGTTGCCCTACGATCTCTGAAGCTGGCGGCCAAAGAATTTCCGCTCTAGATATTGTCTTTGAGCATCGCCAATTGTTTGCTGATGCCCAAGAGGTGTCGGCAATCTTTAATGGCAATACCGTCTTGGGTAGCTTCATCCTGTCTGGCAAAAAGGCTCAGTTATGGACGGACTTGCAACTGGATGAAGATGGTTTTATTTCTTTCTTCGTTCCTCATGATGTATTGGGTTCTAGACAATTGGGCCGAGTGGCTAGGGCTTTGGCAGAGGCTGAAACATACCGCATGGTTGCGATGATGTCGTTTCCGGTTGCCAAAAGCCTCTCTCTGCCGTTAAGAGAGGCCGAATCAGAGTTGGCTGCCTTATCTCAAAAAATTTCTCAGTTACAAGCGGAGTCGGGCACAGACACAGAAAAAGATGGCACCTTTTTGGGCAACCTCTCCCAGCTAGCCTCACGCACTGAGCAGTGGATTTCGGGATATGGTTTGCGATTCACTGCTTCTGAGGCTTATAGCCAGCTGCTATCAAAAAATTTACTCGAGTTAAATGAATCATCTATAACTGGAGTTCAGACATTGTCTGAGTTTATGGATAGGCGTTTTCAGCCTGCTATGGGAACATGCATCTGGACTCAAAGGCGTTTACGTGAATTGTCTGACCGTATTGCAAGAGCGACGCAAACCCTACGAACCCGTATTGATTTCGTGAATGAGCAGCAGACGCAAAAGTTGCTAGCTAGTATGGATCAGCGCGCCAAATTGCAGCTAAGACTCCAAGAGACTGTTGAGAGTTTGTCGGTGCTGGTCTTGACTTATTATGCGGTTAGTTTATTGGCTTATATGGCGAAAGGCGGCAAAGAGGCTGGACTTTCGATTCATCCAGAAATTACTGCCGCAATCGCGGCACCTATCATTGCGATTATTTTTATCGCCATTAATCGTTACCGGCGGCGCAGGTCAAAATGATTTACTAAACAGCAATAAAAAAGAGACCCTGAGGTCTCTTTTTTATGCTTTGCAAAATGCATTAACCCAGGCTGTCAGCCCAAATATTATGAGCCCAACCCCAAGCGTAGACGCCTTCTAGAACGGAAGGGGCGGGGGAGAGTCCACCAGAGCCTGGTACTGTTTTGAAGGTCTTCTCTGCCGCGTTGTATTGGTGAACGCTAGCCACGTGAACAACTTCTTTGGCATTCACAAAGCTGTAGCAAGTATTGGTTAATACCGGTGCTGGGTTCACTTCCCAACCACTGAGTTCCGCAACAATAGCAGCAGCAGCAACTTTGGCATGTTGATTTGCCATGTGACCAGATTTTGGCATTAATGGAGCAATCTGAATGGCATCGCCCAGCACATGAATATCTTTATGCGCTGTCGACTCAAAGTTTAGGTAGTTCACGTTCGCCCAGCGACCATTTGAATTTGCCAATCCAGTCTTAATGGCAATCTCACCGGCAGCCATTTGTGGCAAGACATTTAGTACGTCCGCCTTCACGTCATCTTCAACTTCGAGTTTGAGTGTTTTGGTTTTGGCATCGACACCAACGACGTTGCTTTTTGGTCGGTACTCAATAATTCCGGCGTACTGCTCTGCCCATACTTTCTTAAACAAACCGCCTTTAGAGGTGACGTCCTGGTTGGCGTCCAAAATCAGCACCTTGCCTTTTGGATTATTTTGTTTAAGGTAGTTAGCCACTTGGCAAGCACGTTCATAAGGGCCAGGAGGGCAGCGATATGGAGCTTCCGGGATACTGATTACAAAAGTGCCGCCTTCGCGCATCGCAGCGATTTGTTTATGTAGGGCGGTTGTCTCGGGACCAGCCTTCCAAGCTTGAAGTGTGACGCCCTCTTTATTTGCTTGCGCAAGACCTTCAATGCTCTTGAAGTTAAGCGACACGCCAGGGGAAACTACCGCCTTGTCGTAACGCAGCGTTTTTCCAGAGGCAAGCTTGACGATTTTCTTATCTGGATCAATGCTGCTCACGCTATCTTGAATAATCTTAATGCCATGACGTTTGCTGAGCGTGTCATAAGGCGAAGTGATTTCAGCGAGAGTGCGTGAGCCACCAACCACCAGATTAGACATTGGGCAAGAGATGAAAGAGGTATTGGGCTCAATGAGCGTTACCTTTGCGGTGTTATTGGAAAATAAGCGCAGATACTTTGCAGCGGTAGCGCCGCCATAGCCTCCGCCAATAACAAGAATTTCTGCCTTTTGTAAATTTGCTCGCGCTTGGCCTGAGAAGCCTGCAAGTAAGCCAATTGCGGCTGCGCTATTGCCAATAAAGTGTCGACGATCCATGGTGTGCTTCCTTATTATTTCTTGCCAAGTTGATTGGCGATGGTTTCAAGTTGCTCGTCAGAGTAGCCTTTCGCTAGCTGCGGCATGATGGTGCCTTCGCGGGCACCAGACTTAAATGCTTTCATTTGAGTCAGAATTTGTTCGCTAGTAAGGTTGTTGATTAATGGCATGCCGCCATCAACCACGCCTTTACCATCAGTACCATGGCAATTCGCGCAAGTCGCTGCTAAGCCACGCTTATATAAATTGCTGGCACCTGCATTTTGGGCAATCGCGCTGCCACTCCAATGGCTAATGCCAAGATAAAGCGACAACAAGAGCGCGGGTTTTAAATACTTTGCTCGCATAAAGTCTTTCTCCATTCAAAATAATTCTAGGTAATCGTTCGCGTAATGCTGTAAAGGTATCTTAATCAAGAAGGCAATCAAATTGACCGTTTGGATTAGATTCATTTTTCATAAGTTCATACTAAATCCCCAATACCTTCATTTTTAATCGTATTTCCACTGAGCCCTTTAAACTATGGGCATGCGCTCCTCATTTTCATGCCGATCCGCCTTATTGATTCTGCTTTTAGGTGTATTCACCTATCTTTTTGGCTTAGATAGTCGATTTGCGCCCAAAAATGGCGATGAGTATCCCTATATGCACATCGTTCGCATGACAGCGGAGACTGGGCAGTGGCTACCATTGCAGTCTGAGATGGATGGCATCAAAAATACGAAGCCACCACTGATTTTTTGGCAGGGAATTGCAAGTACTAATTGGGCGAGTGAGCGGACCCTAGGTAATTTACGTTGGCCTAGTGTTCTCTATACTGGATTAACCGCTTTTTTCTTATTTTTGGCGGTACGTCGCTTTAGCGGCAAAACCCAGGCTGGATTATTGGCGGCCTTGGTTTGGCTCTCATTTTTTGCTACGTATCGTTATGGCCGTCCATTTTTAGCGGATCCTCCGGAAGTATTTTGGATCTCACTCCCATTCATGGCGATCTTGTATTGGGGTAAAAGTGCTTTTGAGTCAAAACTCTTTTTTCCTCTGTTAGCAGGATTGTGTTTTGGTATGGCCTTGTTTGCAAAATCCTTTGCTTACATTGTTCCCGCTACATTTGCTTTGGGTTTGTATTACTGGCGCTGGCGCGAGTGGAGTATCCCAAAGACGCTTATTTACGATCTTTATAAATTAATTCTTATTGCGGTAATCGCGCTTGGTATTTTCGCTTTATGGTTTGTATTAGATCCAGATCCACAGGCTGTATGGAAAGAGTTTGTGCTTGGGGAGAACGCCGGTAAATTTGCCGCCCGTCAATCTAGTTATCTTATGGATCTGCTTCGTGGCGGCGACAGTATTTGGCTCTTAATGCTCACCACAATTGGTAATGCTGGTTTATTCAGTTTTGTGCTGATCTCTAGTTTGATGCAGAGCTGGCGTTCACGACGCTTCCTCAGTTTGGAAGAGGTGCTTTTGCTATTGCTTATTGCGGCATTCTTCATCGTATTTAGTTTGCCAAGCCAGCGATCGGGCCGTTATCTCTTGCCGGTGATGCCAGCCTTTGCCGTATTGATTGCCTTGTATTGGGATAGGCTGCCCCTATGGGGATTTCGTATTGCGTTGCTATTGCAATTACTTTTGCTCTCAGTGCTTGTCTGGATTGGCCTTAATCTCCAGTTTTCACAATTCATGGGTGATGCGGGTGCGTGGGTCTATTCCTATTGCCATTGGGTGTTCATGGCAGCAGCTGTTATTCTCGTTTTACTGGGGCTATTTAAAACTACTCTCACAAAAAATATTGCTTTAGCAGGATGCTTTCTGGTCTATTGCGCTTTGACTAGCAGTTTAGTGCCGCTAGAGGGTTATTTAGGGCGCTTCTCACAAGAAACTATTGCGCAAATACAGGGTAGGGATGTTTGGATTCCATGCGACTATCGCGCCAAGGATGAGGAGTACCGTTTGTTAATCCCTGGTGCTAAGCTGCATGGTTATTTGGCAAAAGATGCGAGTGATATTGCTGGCTTAAGTGCTAGCTATCCACTCGTGGCAGTGCATACTCCTTTAGGGGAGGCGCCAATACTCTGTGAATCTTGCCAAATTATTGGCCAAAGGATGGAGATGAGGGCGCGTCACTCGAATGCTGAAGTGATGGAGATGCTCAAGGGGCGGATTGGCAAGCATTTATTTGTCACTGAATATCTCATTGCCACTCCCGCAGCAGTTCCCAATCCAGATCTATTTAACCAGAAGGATGCGTGTAGATGAGTCGTGTTATCTCACTTTGTTTTTTGTTGCTAGCAGGCGTACTCGGCTTTTTGCATATTGATAGTCGTCCAGCGTGGGCACCGTTCGCAGTTTCCTCGCCTGCAGCCAATGAAGAGGTTGAAGAATCAAATAGCCCAAAGACAAAAAATTCAACAAAGGTGAGTATTCCTGCGCCGCAAAGTAATTGGTTGCCCGACACGGGGGCGCCTTCAGTACACGCCGCATCTTTGATCGCCCTAAAAGATGGGGCGGTACGCGCATTCTGGTTTGCGGGCAGTAGGGAGGGCGCGGCAGACGTCTCAATCTATAGCTCTGTATATGACACAAGGTCCGCCAATTGGAGTGCACCCACTATTGTGGTGGACCGTATCAGCGCTCAAAAAGGTCTTTCGCGTTATATCGCCAAGCTCGGTAATCCAGTACCAGCAAGACTTGCCGACGGACGCTTGCAATTACTCTTTGTGACAGTTTCGCTTGGCGGTTGGGCCGGAAGCTCCATATCCACATTAATTTCCGATGATGAGGGTCTGACTTGGACCCATCCTCAGAGACTCATTAGCTCACCTTTGTTGAACTTAAGTACGCTGGTTAAGTCTCCGAGTGTTGCTTTTGTCGATGGACTATTGGGTGTTCCTGCCTATCATGAGTGGATCGGTCGTTTCGGCGAGTTTTTGAGGGTGGATGCTGGTCAAGTGATTGATAAGCGTCGTATGAGTTCGGGTCGCAGCGCTATTCAGCCGTTAGTATTTGTTAATGATGCTCAGGACGCTAACGCCTATTTCCGGCAAACCCGAAGCACAGGCCTACCTAAGCAAATCCCAGTTAGCCATACCCAAAATGCGGGTCAGAGCTGGCAACGGTATGAAGACTTACCGATTGCCAACCCTAATTCTGCTGTTGCGGGATTAGTGCTTAAAAATGACGTACGTATCTTGGTTTTAAACAATATTGAGCATGGCCGTTATCGCTTGGTTTTACTAATGAGCGACAAAACTGGTCAATGGCGCATCATTGAAACGTTAGAAGATGACGAGGCTTTGCTTGAAGCTCAGCGCAAAGAGTTCTCTTATCCATATCTCATTACAGTAGATGGTGATGATGCGCATTTGGTTTACACCTGGGATCGCAAAAAGATTCGTCACCGTTATTTTTCAGGGGCATGGTTAAAACATGCTTTTAGCAAACTAGAGCAAGCTAGTTCAGATGGCTCTCAGCCGGAGGCTCAATAATGAATGTGTTTCCTCAAATCTCCGCTCTTGTCGAGCTATCTATTACCTGCGCAGTTGTATGCATTTGGCTGCTGCAAAAGTTTTTGGTAAACCCATTTCCTGTTTCTGCAAAAATAGTTTTAACCGTTCTAATTGCAAATATCCTGTTTTGGCCCTTGGGCATGGATTTGCCGTTGGTTGCTTATATTCGTGGCGTAACAGGTGATCTGAGTATTGTCTTAAGTTTATTGTTGTGGAGCACTTTGCTTCCTTCCAGCAGGCCTGTTCCGCTCGCGTTTAAATTTGCAGTAACCATCATTGCAATCTGTTTTTACCCCTTTGCATTGGGCGTAGGAATGACAGACCCTTATGCTTGGGGATATGGATCGATTCCATTTTTGATTGCAGTGTTAATTTTTGCTTTGGTTTGCGCAATCGTCAATTGGAACAAGGGTGTTTGGATCTTTGCTGTTGCTATCATCGCATGGGCCACCCATTGGCATGAGTCAACCAATCTTTGGGACTATTTGCTCGATCCATTTATGGCAATCTGGGCAATCACCACTTCCTTAGGTTCTCTGTATAGAAAAAGAAAAGACAAGGCAAGGTCTGGCTACTTATTTAGACCTGGATAACCCATTGTTTGCGTCCATTAAAAAAGCCAGCATGACGCTGGCTTTTTTATCAAGACTATTAAAGCTTAGTCTGGAATGTTCGCTTTGCGAATCACTGGTCCCCAGACATTAATTTCAGATTCAAGATGATTCTTAAGACCTGCAGGAGTCATCTTTTCTGGTGAAACGATGTCAATATTGGAATCCTCTAAACGTTTTTTCACATCCGGAGTATTCAATGCTTTCTTCAACGCGGCATTCAGCTTGTCAAGAATTGGCTTTGGAGTACCTTTTGGAGCATATACGCCGTGCCATACTTTTACCTCAAAGCCTTTCAAACCTTGTTCGTTCAAAGTTGGAACGTTTGGAATGGCAGGCAAGCGCTTCATAGTGGTTGTGCCATAAGCCTTCACGCGACCGTCTTTGATATAAGGAATGGTTTGTGTGGTTTGGTCGCACAAGAGATCAACTTGACCGCCTAGGAGATCGGTTAAAGCAGGGCCAGTTCCTTTGTAAGGAACGTTGGTCAGTTTCACGCCCAAACGGCTTTGGAATAAAAGACCGCATAGCTGTGATACGGCGCCAGGGCCAGCGTTAGCCATGGTAACTTTTGAGCCGTTGGCTCTAATATAGGCTTCAAGCTCTTTAAAGTTGTTCGCAGGCAAATCCTTTTTGCCCAAGAGAACCATTGGCACGTCAGCGACTTGGCCGATGTATTCAAAGCTGGTCATCGGATCATAGGGAAGCTTGTCATACAGGGCTTGCGCAGTAGCCATGCCCATGTGATGAATGTAAATAGTGTATCCGTCTGGAGCTGCGCGAGAGACTTTAGTGGATGCAATTGTTCCGCCAGCACCTGGCACGTTCTCGACTACAACGCTTTGGCCAAGGGCTTGACCCATCGGTACTGCGATCAAACGCGCAATGGAGTCGGTTGGACCGCCGGCGGCAAATGGAACGATCAACTGAATAGACTTGGTAGGCCAATCCTTTTGAGCGACGGCATTTGTGCTTAGAAAAGCTGCTGCAGTTAGTGCTGTAGCAATGCCTGAAAAAACGATTTTCTTAAACTTCATTTATGTCTCCGTTGTTTTGTAACAGGCTTATTTTGCCATCTTTATAGGGGGTTTAATTTAGGGTTTACCTGTAGTTGCAATCATTCTTTGCGCCAGCAACACTACGGGCCTATCAATCATCCTTCCGTCCAATTTAACGGCGCCACCTTTGGATGCTTTATCCGCTTCAATGACGCGATGAGCCCATGCTAGCTCTTCTTCAGTGGGTCTAAATGCTGAAGCCACAATGCTGACTTGCTTAGGGTGAATACAGAGTTTCCCTCCAAAACCCATGCGTTTTGCACGCTGCGCATCTTCAGCAATTCGCTCTATATCATCGGTCGATGGTGTAACCCCATCAATAGGAGGGGCAATCTGAGCCAAGCGAGAAGCCAAAACAATTTGAAAACGCGCGGTTTGTAATTCGCTTTCTTGGCTGTCACAGACCATGCCAAGATCGGCTTGTAAGTCTAAATTACCTAAAGCAAGTCGAATCACTTGATTGGAGTTTGCAATCTCTTTTAGTTGGTCTAAGCCAATAGCCGTTTCGATCATAGGGATAATCGCGGTTTCGGGCAATATCAAAGCAGCGCCATTGATCTGATCAAGCGATTCGCTTTTAGGAATCAACAAGCAGGCGACCTGAAGTTCTTGAGCCAAGATCAGATCTGCCGCATAAAACTTACTGCCAGGGGAGTTTGTTCGTATCACTAGACGTTTCTTTTGCTCCGCGGTGAAGTTAGGCCACGCGGCACGAATCGCATTGCGTGCGTTGTCTTTATCTTCTTCGGCGACGGCGTCCTCTAAATCTAAAACAACCCCACTAGCGCCGCTATCTAAAGCTTTTGCAAAACGCTCGGGGCGAGTGCCCGGGACAAATAAAAAGTTAGTGCTATAGCCTAAAGGGGTATCAAGAGGGTTCATATTGACGTCGGAAAAAGTAGTCTGTGGTGATGTGGAATGCCTAAACGGTAGGCAGTAAGAAACCTAACTTGGGCTGTTTGCGAATATTCCATAAGAGTTCGATGGCTTTGCTCATTTCCGCTGGATTTGCGCCGTTACTAAAAGCAGCCAAACGCATCGCTTTATCGGTGATTTCAGCGCGCGAGAGCGTATTACCAGGATCGCCTTTGGGCTCATCTACGCGACCCTCTAAAACTTGACCGTTATTCAGATGCACCTTAACTTTGCCAATCCAGCGCTCAGGATAGGCACCATCCACTTCTGGATCGAGTGTCATCGTCACGCGGTCGCGGAAGTCGCAAATCTGTTTGTCATGAAAGTGTTTATCAAATTCTTGCAAGCCGGCAAATTGATAGTGCGCAACCAATGCGAGCACAGTACCCATTGAAAACTTAGATTGATGAACCGTTGCCGGATCGGTGACTGGGCCTAAAACATCAATCGCGCCTTGATGCACGAGTGTTTCTACTTTAGCAATATCGCTTGGCGAGAGCTTATTCGTGAGCATGACTTGCAAAAGGGCATCCGCAGCAGGGTGAGTGTGACGGCACGAGGCATGGTACTTGAAGCTGGTTTCCGCTAGAGTCCAGCGAGTGCCTAAGCGATCGACTAGCTTGCTAGGATTGCTATCGCTAGACATGCCTGCCGCCAAACCTTGCTTGCCTTCGAGGATATGTTTTGCGCCAGTAAAGCCAGCTTGCGCAATATAGGCCGACATTAGACCAGTAGCGGCGGCATGCGCAGTATGAAGTTGCTTGGAGTCTGCGGCGTCGCGTAAAAACTCCCAAAGACCAGCAGACTGTGTGCCAGCAGAACCAAAAGCATGGAGCATTTGCTCTGGACTTAGTTTGAGCAAACGCCCAACTGCAGCGGCAGCAGCCAATGTCCCGGCAGTGCCGGTGGTGTGAAAAACCTTGTAGTGTGAGCGTCCCAAAAACTCGCCAACCCGAATGCCCACTTCATAGCCTGCAATTGAGGCAATCAATAGTTCTTCGCCGCTGGCGCCAATAGCTTGTGCGCAAGCGAGAGCAGGTGGAAAAACGACAGTGGCCGGATGGAAGACTGAACCATTGTGCACATCATCTTGTTCTGCGACATGAGATGCTGCTGCATTAGCCATAGCTGCTAAAAAAGGACTGGAAGTTTTGCGTGTTATTAAAACTTCAGAAGGGCCGGTTTGCCCTAAATTAAATCCACCCATGTTTTGCGCAAATTGAGTAATGATCTCAACAGGGCGCGATCCCTTGCCAGCAACTGCGGATCCGAACCAGTCCACCAGCAAATCTTCCGCGCGACTCATGACATCCGCCGGAATATCTTGTGCTTTTAGATTGGCCGCAAAAGTGGCTAGGTCGAGGGAGAGATTGTCAGTCGTCATATTTCAATAAATGATTAGAGTAAAACAGCGGTGGCTTGCATAGTGAGCCAACCCTCGTGATCCTGAGCCCAGATCGCAATTGTCTTGCCACTAGGATCTTTTTCTAAATCAGGCTTGGCATTCACTTTAAAAATATTGATATCAAAAGTGGGGCGAATCGCCCGGAACTCAAAACTCTTCAGTTTGCAGCCAGGGATAGATTGACGAACTAAATCCACTAATAGCGTTGCGATCAGCGGGCCATGCACGATCAGGCCAGGGTAACCTTCAACCTCAGTGACATATTTGCGATCGTAATGAATACGGTGACCATTAAATGTCAATGCGGAATAACGAAATAGCAGCACATCATCCGGGGTGATGGTTTTGCTCCACTTCGCATCAGTCGGCGCGGCAGTTGGGGTAACGGGTTTATCGTCTGGACCAGGCGCATCTCGATAGACAATGTCATGCTCTTCAATGATAGCCAGACCATCTTGATTGGAGATTTGATGGTTTACCAATACGAAAATTAAATCGCCGGTGCGCCCAGCTTTATGTGTCACCGATTTAATCGTGGATACACGCTCGATTTCATCACCAACAGCCAGTGGCTTTACCCATTCAATTCTACTGCCTGCCCACATGCGGCGAGGAAGCGGTACGGGCGGCAAAAAACCACCACGCTTTGGATGACCGTCTGGGCCAATCTCGGATTCACGAGCATGCGGTAAAAAATACAACCAGTGCCACAGCTCAGGCAGAAAAGATCCTTTAGCAGGCGCAGGATCATCTCGGTCTAGTGTGGCTGATAAAGCGCGCACAGGGGCGGCGGTAACTGTGTCTTGAAATGACTCGGATTTACCAAGCCATTCTTGAAGATGGGTGATGGTTTGAGGTTCGATTCGCATAACTTCCATTATGCCAATCCTTGGAAAGGATTTACCTCAGCAAAATCGAGCTGTAATATAAAAGTAACCCAGCTAAAGCGGAGCCGCCTAAAACAGAAAGTACGCCTTTTTGGTATTTAAACAAGGCAATTGCCGCTAGAGCGCAAATGACAATAGATGCCCAAGAGACGGGACCACCAAATCCTCTGGGTAAAAACACATGGTAGGCAAAAAACAGTCCCAGATTGACGATGACGCCCACTACTGCGGCAGTAATCGCAGTCAACGGCGCAATAAAGCCTAATTTTCCATGGGTAGATTCAATTAACGGGGCGCCCACCAAGATAAAGAAGAAGGAAGGTAAAAAGGTAAACCAGGTAGCAATGCAGGCTCCAAGAGCGCCAAACCAAAATGGATTGGTGGCGCCTATGAGATGTTGAATATGCCCCGCCAAATAACCAACAAATGCAACCACCATGATGAGTGGCCCCGGTGTGGTCTCACCAAGCGCCAGGCCATCAATCATTTGGCTGGCGCTTAGCCAATGAAAGTGATCAACAGCACCCTGATAGACGTAGGGCAGCACTGCGTAAGCGCCACCAAAAGTTAAAAAGGCGGCTTTAGTAAAGAACCAAGCGAGATTTGGAAAGAGGGTCTTCCAGTCGAACATGAAGATCAAGAAAACCATCGGCACAAGCCAGAAGGCAAGCGCAACTAGACTATGGCATACCGATTTTGCGTAAGTAAATTTCGCATGTGCGGGAGTAGGGGTGTCATCATCAATGATGGCTTGGCCATACCCCTTTGTTTTTTTAGAGTCAGGTGTGGTGTGCTGAAAATATTCTGGATGACGTTTGCCGCCCCAGTAACCAATCGCTGCGGCAATCGCAACAATAACTGGAAATGCTAGGTTGAGAATAAAGATTGCCAGAAATGATCCGAGCGCAATCCATTGCAGTACCTTGTTATGGATAGTGCGTTTACCAATGCGCATGGCGGCGTGCAAAACAATTGCCGTAACAGCAGGTTTGATGCCAAAAAAGATTGCCGCTATCCAAGGCACTTGACCATAAGTCAGATATACCCAAGACAGGCCAATCAAAATAAAGAGAGAGGGTAATACAAATAGTGTGCCCGCTAGAATGCCACCCCAGCTGCGGTGCATCAGCCAGCCGATGTAAGTTACCAATTGCTGAGCTTCTGGTCCTGGTAAGAGCATGCAATAGTTCAGCGCATGTAAAAAGCGCCGCTCAGAAATCCAGCGACGCTTTTCAACTA
>CAZHWF010000011.1:27490-29093 GCA_964536365.1 uncultured Polynucleobacter sp. | reverse complement strand
GAACTTCTTCTCATCTTCGGTCAACTGATCCCACCAACCTAATTTCTTCACAAATACGTGATCGAATTCTGGGTAACCAGTTGTGATTGCTGAGCCTTTAGAGTACGAGCCATCAGCAGCAAGCAAGCTAACACCATCACGCTCAACACCGAAGTTCGCACGGAAATTACCGCCACCCTCCCTCACACTCTTACTGGTGTCGTACAAGTTTGGTGAGCCAGGGTGTTTAATGGCCGCTGTGCCATAACATGGCCAAGGCAAACCGTAGTAATCGCCAGTAGTGTCATACCCAGTAACAGGGTCTACTCCGCCGCGAGACTTCAATGTCTTCGGATCAAATGTCGCAACCATTCTCATATGCGCTTTGAGACGCTCTGGTGTTTGACCGGTATAACCAATTGTCCAAACAGAGCGGTTAATTTCACGCAAGATATCTTCGATTTGCGGCTCTTTCCATTGCTTACCAGCAAACTTGGAATTGAGCATTTTGTAATTCTTCGACAACTCTTCACCAAAGCCCAAGCGATCAGCAAAAGCCTGCATGATCACATGGTCAGGCACGGATTCAAACAATGGATCGATTACCTTTTCGCGCCACTGCAATGAGCGATTAGATGCAGTAGCAGATCCGCAAGTTTCAAACTGAGTGGCTGCAGGCAATAGATAGACGTTACGATTCTTATTCACTGCATCACCCTCTGCCGCAGGCATCGCTGCCATCGCCGCAGTTGCGCTTGGGTATGGATCAACCACAACCAAGAGATCCAATTTATTCATCGCGCGCTTCATGTCAAGACCGCGAGTTTGCGAGTTCGGCGCATGACCCCAGAAGAACACGCCCTTTACACTAGTTTGCTGATCGATCATGTCATTCTTTTCAAGAACAGCATCCACCCAGCGAGACACTGTAGTGCCCGACTTCTCCATCATGTCTGGCGCGTAACGACCCTTGATCCAGTCATAGTCAACACCCCAAACGGTAGCGAAGTGTTTCCAAGAGCCAGCAGCCAAACCATAGTAGCCCGGCAATGAGTCAGGATTTGGACCAACGTCAGTTGCACCCTGAACGTTATCGTGTCCGCGGAAAATATTCGTACCACCGCCAGACTTGCCTACGTTACCTAATGCCAATTGCAGAATGCAGGATGCGCGCACCATCGCGTTGCCAATAGTATGTTGCGTTTGACCCATACACCAAACAATCGTACTTGGACGATTCTTAGCCATAGTCTCAGCAGCTTTATACATTTGCGCTTCAGGAACACCGCAAGCCTCTTCAACTGCGGCAGGAGTCCATTTTTCCATGACCTCTTTGCGAATCTCTTCCATGCCATATACGCGGTCATTAATGTATTTCTTATCTTCCCAGCCATTTTTAAAGATGTGATACAGAAGGCCGAACAAGAAAGGAATATCCGTGCCAGAACGAATACGGATGTACTGATCTGACTTGGCTGCCGTACGGGTATAGCGAGGATCAACCACGATAACCTTGCAACCGTTTTCTTTTGCGTGCAACAGGCTCAACATAGACACCGGATGCGCTTCTGCGGCATTTGATCCGATATACAAAGCCGCTTTGGAATTCATCATGTCGTTGTAG
>CAZHWF010000011.1:19711-27462 GCA_964536365.1 uncultured Polynucleobacter sp. | reverse complement strand
TATTGGTCATCGCACCATAGCCCCAGGTGTTCGCGACACCAGCAACGGTAGTGGAATGACAAATACGAGCCTGATGGTCTGTATTGTTTGTGCCAAAGAAAGAAACCCACTTACGTAGTAAGTAGGCTTGTTCGTTGTTATGCTTAGACGATCCAATAAAGAACATGGCATCTGGGGAATATTTCTCGCGAATGCTCTTCATCTGCGCGGTAATTTCAGTAAGCGCTTGATCCCAAGAAATGCGCTGATATTTTCCATCAACCAATTTCACTGGATAACGCAAGCGATAGCCGCCGTGCACATGTTCGCCAACTGCCGCACCTTCCGCGCAATGCGCGCCTAAGTTAATCGGAGAATCAAACACTGGATCTTGTCGAACCCAAACACCATTCTCAACAGTCGCATCTGTAGCGCAACCAACCGAGCAATGAGTACAGATTGTTCTCTTAACCTCAATCTTGCCTTTGCCATCAAGCATTGCTTTGCTTGGCTCAGCCACTGCCTTTTGCACAAAGCTCAATTGACTAGCGGCAATACCTGCGCCCACTCCAACACCGGAGCGTTTTAAGAAAGTACGACGGTCCATTGTTGGAACCGCAGATTTTAATCCGCGTGAAAGACTGCCGATCAGATGAGATACGGAACGGCTGCTTTGTGGGGTGGTTGGTTTACGAGTCAGGCTCATATGTTGTCCCTGAGAAAGTTTTTATTTATTGAATTACTAACAAGGTCTACCGCTTAAATCTTGGTGGTTTCGTAATACTTACGCATGTGCGCGGAAATTTTTTGCTCACCATTTTGCGTCTTGGTTGCACCACCCATCTCTTGTATCACCGCTTTACCGGCCGGGGTCTGCGAAGCCACGGCAACCGCTCCAACAGCAACACTTGCGCCAATAAAAAAGTTGCGGCGTGATGGCTGGTTTTCTTGGCTTAAAGCGACTTTAGATTTAGTGCTCATAGCTTGCTCCTATCTAGTTATTCTTGATTAAGGTCAAGTGTAATCTGTAATTGCATTTATGGCACATATGTAATTTCTACAGATGCCTAAGGACAACCCTGTGCTGCAACGCAGCATTAAATCATGTCAAAGCCTTGACCTTCAATTGCCAGAAACTCTCTAGTGAGCGCAGCGACTGGATGATATAAATGCATCTCCGGAATGTTTTCTATTGCATCGCACAATTCGTCATACCAAGGTCGGATGTGTTCATTAAAAAAGATTCTCTGGTTTGTTAGATTGGATACCTCGACGTCGTCACCAGCAATCAAGTAGCGCATTACCTCACAAAGCGCAGATATATGGTCTTCAGTCTCCGTAATCTCTTCGGCTGCCTCCAGCCCAAAATCCGCTAAAGCCTTGCGAATATTGACTAAGGGCTTTTCATTCAAATGGCCCGCCATATAAAAAGATCCATTGAGCACCACATTGGGCTTGCCGACGCTAATGAAATTCAGGTCAAACTCATCGTGCCAAGCCTTAGCAGGATTATTTTTAGCGACCTCCACAACATCCATCCAAACTTTAGCTAAGGGGGCATCATTGCTTGCATCGCCCTGATCGGCTGTTGCCGCAATCTGATCTAAAAGCGCTTGATCAGGTGGCATCTGAAAAAAACGAGCGATCAAGCCATACAGATCCGCTCTCGCTAAATCCTCCGGCAAACCAACATCACCCACTTCAGCTGTTTGGTTTACTTCTTTAGTTGCTTTGGTCATTTCACTCATGCTCTTTTTTCACCATATCTACCACGCGACAATCGCCACACATCTTGAGACGATCCATTGCCGCACCAGCAAATGCACCGTGCGCACCTAATTTTGTCAGCATGAGATCAACCATTTTGAGGGTTCCAAAAGGCTTTCCACAACTAATGCAATGAAAAGCCTGCGTTTCATTAAGAGTGAGTTTTTGTTTTCGCTGCTCAACCGTTTGTAGACGAGGAGCGAGACTGATGGCCTTTTCAGGACATGTTTGCTCACAAATTCCACACTGAACGCACTGCTTTTCAATAAAGGAAAGAATAGGTTCATCGGGGTTGTCTAAAAGCGCTCCTTCCGGACAACTGCTGACACAAGACATGCACAAGGTGCACGCATCTTTGTTAATCGCAAGACCGCCTAGCAATGATGATTTAGGAAGAGAAACGCCTGCTTCAGGCAGTGGCGTCTTAGCTTGCTTTTGCAAATGCTCCAATGCGGCCTCTAAAGTCTCACGCTTTTGATTGGACAAAGCAATGGTTGCTGGTGAACATAGTGGCGTAAGTGAACCACGCTGACGTAATGTACCCATCGCCTTAGAAAGCGCCGCCAAATCATCAGCAGAGCTGGCCATAATCAAGTGAATGGGCTCATCAAAGCCGTAGGCTTTCAAGATGCAATTTGCCAAATTAGCCTGCTGCTCTAAAGCGGCGCGATAGGCTGGATCCTCATCACCACTTAACAAAAGAATTACTTCTGCAAAACCATATGTCAGCGCGCTTAACCACAAGTCAAGACCTGTAGAAGCAATATGCTCAATACCATAAGGAATGACAAACGCTGGAAGGCCTTCAAACTGCTTTGGCATGACATGGGCAGACCGGCCCAAGCCATCAATCATTTGGGTGCCCGCTTTTAGGGTATGCAAAAGCAAGCTTGGAGCCATTGTCTGATTGAACTTCTTTGCTTCTGCTGTAAACACACTAGCAAGCGTCTTCAATTCCCTACCCTGATGGGCCACACTAGGATAGTTGTAGCGCATTGCGCCAGAGGGACAAGTCGTCGCGCAAGCGCCGCAACCCATGCAAAGATTTGGATTTACTTCTACAGACCCTTGGCCATTTTTAAAGATGGAACTAATCGCCCCTGTTGAGCAAACATCGATACAGGCACTACAACCCACTTTCCCATTGCGTCCATGGGCGCAAATCTTTTCGTTATAGACAAAATATTTAGGCTTCTCGAATTCACCTACCATCTCAGAAAGTTGATTTACTGCGAGAGCTTGATCGAGCGGATCGACGCCAGGGGCAAAATATCCTTGCGGTGTCTGACTCATACGCATCTTTGGATCAGCGCGTAGATCTAGGATCAAATCAAATTCCGAGTTTCGCAACCGTTCTTTTCGGTCAAATGAGATTGCACCAATACCCGCACAAGCAGTAACGCAATCGCGGTGAGCTTTGCATTTATTCAAATCAATCTGAAAAGAGAGATTGATGGCACCTTCAGGGCAAACCTCTACGCAAGCGCCGCAGCGAGTACACATTTCAGGGTCAATCGGATTTTGTAAATCCCACTCAACTAAAAAATTACCCAAGTAACCCTCTAATTTTGTTAGGACCCCACTAAAAATCGGATAGTTACGGGATAAGGGCAAATCACCAGATTCAGTACACAACACTGAAACATCCAATGATGTGCTAAGTTTCTCGGCCCAAGGAATCACTTGAGATCCAGCACCAATAATTAAAAGCCTGCCCTGACTTACATAATTAACTACGGGGACAGGTTCAGCTTCTGGCATATCAGCCAAAGCTAACAGGGCCGCAATTTTAGGTCCTGAAGTTTTTGCCTCCTGGGTCCAGCCCGCTACTTGACGAATATTGACAAATCGCAAGGGTGCGATCAATGGTTTTTCAGCCTGCTCAGTTAACTCACTAAATAAGGCGGCTTCTTGCGTACATGCGATTACCAAAGAATCAGAGCCGTCCAGGGCCTTTAAAAAAGATCCGACCTCTTGTCGACATAAAGAAGTGTGCATCGACACACCTAGCGCTTTACCATCCAAAGGCATGGTGCCATTACAGTTACAAACTAATTTTTGACTCATGCGCTATCTTCTTAGGTTTTTTTCTGTTCTTGCGGCGCCGGCACTTCACTTGACACCTCATCCGATGTGGAAGGCAACTGCTGTGTCGATGTTAAATCACTTTGCTGTGGTGATGCCAAACTGCTGGTATCCGCCTGAGGATTGGATGCTGCCGCGTTACCGTCACTTACTAATACCTCACTAGACTTACGGAACAGATTCAGCATATCGCTTTGCGCCATACGCTCAAGCATGCCAGGAGGCAGTGGATCCGGCTTGCTGTAATCATCAATATAGATATCCAACCCATCCATGATGTTGAAATGAGGATCGGTAAACATCTTTTTTAAAGCCGCCTGCTGCACCACCGGATCAACATCTGGCTTCATAAAAGCAGAAAAGTCCGGGGCAAAGCGATCGATTTTTTCTACATCTTCTAAGGTAGGAGGCGGAGGGGCTTCCTGGGGAGTGTTTTCAACCGGAAGATTGGCACTGGACTCTTGAGATATTGCTTGTTGTTTTTCCTCTGGCAAAGTTTCGTCTTTGCCGGCCTTGCGCCTAGACCAGCGACCCAAAAATCCTTCCGCCATCATTCCTCCGCAGGGCGCTCTGCACCCTTAAATGATGCAGGCTTATGGCGCTTTTTAGGTTCTGGACGATATTTTTCATCGACATACTCTTGCAACCAAGCGGCATGTTCCTCGCTCAAAGGGATGGTGTCGACAGACTCCCCGCCATCGAGCAAACGAGCCGCTTCGTTGTAACTAAGGCAAATTCGATGAGGCACTGCAAATGAGGGTTCTGATTTTGCTAGCGCGATAGACTGCTCGTCGACATACCGCTCGATATCTTCTTCCAAACGCCACATTACAAACCAACTGGGGGTTGTTGCGGATACATTGAGATAGTAACCTTCAGCCTCATCAGGAAAGAGGTCCAGCTCAAAGCCAGTAAATAACCAAGACTCACCTTCTGAATCGCGACCTAAAAATTGACCACGAATGGAATCGCCTTGGTTGACATTAAATTGCCCAAAGTCAGGCAATACATCCTGAGGCGCCCAACGATACGAAATCCATGGGTTATCAATATTTTGTTTACGCATAACTACCGCAAAGCGCATAACTATTCAGAGCCTCAGGTATTTTGAACCACGATGTTTGGAAATTTACTGCTCATGTCTTTAGATAGGGTAGCAACGCGGATAGCCACTTGTCTAGCTATACCTTTGTAGATCGCGCTAATCGCGCCATCAGGATCAGCGACAACAGTCGGACGCCCTGCGTCTGCTTGCTCGCGGATCGACAAATTGAGTGGTAAGGCACCCAAAAAATCCACGCCATACTCTTGACACATTTTTTCACCGCCACCGGCACCAAAGACATGCTCTTCATGGCCACACTTTGTACAAACGTAAGTGCTCATGTTTTCAATAATGCCAATGATAGGCACACCGACCTTCTCAAACATCTTCAGACCCTTGCGAGCATCCAACAATGCAATATCTTGTGGCGTGGTAACAATCACCGAACCAGTAACGGGAACTTTTTGAGCCAAAGTCAGCTGGATATCTCCCGTGCCAGGAGGCATATCCACAATCAAATAATCTAAATCACGCCAACGGGTTTGACGAAGAAGTTGCTCAAGCGCTGATGTGACCATTGGGCCACGCCATACCATTGGCGCATCATCGTCAATCAAAAATCCAATGGAGCTCGCCTGTAGACCATGCCCTTCCATGGGCTCAATTGTGTTCTCTTCAATAGAATCCGGCCTACCTGTAATACCCAACATCATTGGTTGGCTTGGACCATAAATATCCGCATCTAAAATTCCGACCTGTGCGCCCTCTGCCGCAAGAGCGAGAGCAAGATTCACGGCAGTGGTTGATTTACCCACCCCACCTTTACCGCTTGCGACCGCGATAATATTTTTAACGCCAGGCAGTAATTTCACGCCCCGTTGAACGGCATGAGCAACAATTTGACTACTCACATTAACGCTGACATTCTTAACTCCAGGCAATTCACGCAAGGCAGCAATGATCGATTTGCGAATAGCGTCAAACTGACTTTTTGCGGGATAACCCAAAACAACATCTAAAGAAATATCACCATCTTCCACGCGAAGATTTTTAATATTTTTAGCGGCAACAAAATCAATCTTGGTATTGGGATCGACAATAGTTTTGAGCGCTGACTGTACCAACTCTGGTGTAACCGACACTACTTTCTCCTAATATGAATAAACCTAGAAGGCACTTCTAGGTTTTAGTATTTTTCTTAATTAGCGCTAGCTTACTCGCAGCAGCAAATATTTGCTGAATTTGCTGAATTTTCTGAAAGTGACCTAAATCACCTTCTTTCCGATGCCCTAGAAAATCAATAAGCTAAGGTAGTAAACCACCATGGACATCAAAGCAGTGGCAGGAATAGTGAAGATCCAGGCCCACACGATGTTTCCAGCAACACCCCAACGAACAGCGCTAGCTCTTTGGGTTGAACCGACACCAACAATAGCCCCAGTAATTGTGTGGGTAGTAGAAACTGGAATACCAATTGCAGTTGCCGCAAACAAAGTAATAGCGCCACCAGTTTCGGCACAGAAGCCTCCCACTGGCTTGAGTTTTGTCAGTTTTTGGCCCATGGTCTTAACAATGCGCCAACCACCAAACATGGTGCCCATTGCAATAGCGATGTAGCAAGAAATAATGGTCCAGGTTGGAGGCATCTTGGCACTAGCTTCAGCGTATCCAGTGATGATTAAGAGAAGCCAAATAATGCCAATCGTCTTTTGAGCATCATTACCACCATGACCCAAGCTATACGCACTAGCTGAAAGCAATTGCAAACGTCGGAACCAGCGATCGGTTTTGGCCAAGTTGGCGTTTTTGCAAACCCAACCGACAATCAACATCATCAATGAGCCGAGCAAGAAACCAACCATTGGAGAAATAAAAATAAAGGAGACTGTCTTGATGATTCCGGACCAGACTAAACCATCAGTACCAGCCTTTGGCAAGGCTGCGCCAACCAAGCCGCCAATCAAGGCATGGGATGAGCTTGATGGAATGCCGTAATACCACGTAATTACATTCCAAACGATCGCGCCCACTAAGGCGCCAAAGATCACATGCAAATCAACTGCCGCTGGATGCACAATGCCTTTACCCACTGTTGCGGCAACACTTAAATGAAAGATAAAGATCGCCAGAAAGTTAAAGAACGCAGCAAACACCACCGCTTGCTGAGGCTTTAACACACCAGTAGAAACTACTGTTGCGATGGAATTGGCCGCATCATGAAAGCCATTCATGAAATCAAATGCAAGAGCAAGCGCTACTAAAAGCGCTACAACCCAAAAAGCTACTTCTGTCGCTGGCAACTTAATTCGCCTTAAGAGTTTTCAAGAACAATGCCCTCAACCAAGTTGGCAACGTCTTCACATTTATCAGTCACTTCCTCGAGTAATTCATAAATGCGCTGGCATTTAATGAGCTCACGAACTTCAATATCTTCACGGAATAACCTAGTAATCGCGGTGGATAACAGGCGATCAGCGCCAGACTCTAAGTGGTCAATCTCATCACAAGTCTTCAAAGCGGCCTTGGCAACCTCTGGATCAGAGATATCTTTTAATGTGGCAACGGCGTTTTTCATGCTGATGCAGCACTGATTGCAAAGCTCCGCCATTTGAATCATCTCTGGCGTCATTTGCTTTACATCATATAAATGCATCGCTTCTGTGCCGTTTTGCAATAAATCGGCTACGTCATCCATCGTATTGATGAGAGAAAAAATTTGGTCCCGGTCAATCGGCGTGATGAATGTCTTATGCAAACGACGATGCACTTCTTTCACAACATCATCACAAGCATGCTCTGCTTTATCAACGTCCTGGGTATATTTGGCGCGCAAGGCTTCATCGCTGTAATGCTCGACGAACTTTAAAAAAGATTC
>CAZHWF010000011.1:0-19701 GCA_964536365.1 uncultured Polynucleobacter sp. | reverse complement strand
CAAATGCGGGTGTTGTTAGGTCTGCCAACACTCTACACAATTACCATTGGGCGACTCGAAAGCCCGCCTCTGTTATCAGATGGGTCGCCTGGACCTGAGATAAGGTGGTTTCTAGGGTCACGGTTTGACTAGCCAAATCTGCCTGAACTATTGCCTGGGGATCTTGAGACTGAATAGCTCGGGTAATAGCATTGATACAGCCGCCACAGGTCATTCCAGATACTTTCAAACTCAACATATAGGCCTTTTTGATGTGAATATGGCTTGCATGGAGTAGATTATCTTCTATATGAACCCCTCAAAAGACGTTAATTCTGAGCTTTTTACTCTAGATATCGGCGGCATGACCTGCGCCTCCTGTGTGGGTAGGGTTGAGAAGGCTCTAGACAAAATTCCCGATGTGGAGGCTGCAACCGTCAATTTAGCCACTGAACAGGCAAAGGTACGCTTAAAAGCCAACTCCAAAGTCAAAATCGATGAAATCATCGATTTGGTGCAAAAAACAGGCTATGAAGCCAAAATAAGCACTCCCCATGGCTTACCAGAATTAGCCCCCTCAAAATTATTCTGGGGTGCCGATGGGCTTGGGCGAGTCATCCTCGGTTTTGCTTTGTCTGCCCCGCTCTTTTTGCCCATGCTGCTGATGCCTTTTGGCATTGATTGGGCGCTCTCACCAAAATGGCAACTCTTGCTGGCAACTCCTGTGCAGTTCTTTCTTGGGTGGCGCTTTTACAAAGCAGGCTTTAAGTCAGTCATGTCAGGAGTGGGCAACATGGATCTATTAGTCGCGCTAGGCACGAGCGCTGCTTACGGCTTAAGCGTTTACCAAATGGTGGCCGCCAGTCATTCTATGCATGAGCTCTATTTTGAAGGCTCGGCAGTGATCATCTGCATGGTCATGCTTGGCAAGTGGCTGGAGGCTCGGGCAAAGCAACAAACCAGCGAAGCCATTCGGGCATTACAAAAACTTTGGCCAGAACACGCTAAAGTGATTGCGCGAGATATCGCCATTAACGAAAGTACCTCATTAGATCAATATCGCGATCTACCGCTCGATCAAGTGTTTCCGAAAGATCGCGTCTTAGTGCTACCTGGAGAGCGCATTCCAGTAGATGGAATTGTTTTACTGGGTCAAGGTCATGTTGATGAATCTTTGCTTACTGGCGAAAGCGATCCTGTTAAAAAACATAGCAGAGATAAAGTGATTGGCGGATCCTTAAATGGTGAAAGCCTCTTGGTGATAGAGGCTCAAGCAGTAGGTGTTGAAAGCGTACTTTCTAAAATCATTACTCTTGTGGAAGATGCGCAAACACAAAAAGCGCCGATACAGAAATTAGTGGATCAAGTGAGCGCCATCTTTGTTCCCAGTGTCCTCGTGATTGCCATCATCACCGGTATAGCGAATTGGCTTTATCTAGACTCCGCCTCCATTGCGATTTTGCGAGCAGTCTCTGTTCTCGTCATTGCTTGCCCCTGCGCCTTAGGGTTAGCGACTCCCGCGGCAATCATGGCGGGCACTGGTGTGGCCGCGCGCTTTGGCATCCTCATTAAAGATCCACAGGTTTTGGAGTTGGCGCACCGCTTAAATGTCGTTGCTTTCGATAAGACGGGAACGCTGACTATTGGTAAACCAAGAGTACTCAAAGTAATCCCGCTTGAAAATGCATTATCTGAGAATGACATTCTCGCTACTGCAGCAGGCATACAACTGGGAAGCGAACACCCTCTTGCCAAAGCACTAATCGATGCCGCCAAACAAAAAGGGCTTGCGCCCATCACTCCCACTGAGAGCAAAGCTTTACCTGGCATTGGTATTAGCGGCAAACCCAGCGCAGGTAAATGGATGGGGCAAAGCCTTAGCTTGCAGAGCATCACTTCATTGGAGCAAAGCCCGCATCACGTTGAAATTCTCAATCAAGCGCAAACCTGTTTCGACGCTGGCCAAACAGTAAGCGTATTAATGAGCAATGAGGCGCCTTCAAAACCACTCGCCATCATTGCGTTTGGCGATGAACTCAAAGAGAACGCCAAGGATGCAATCACTTCTTTAGATCGACTTCATATTCGCGCAGTAATGCTCTCAGGAGACAATCTTGCCGCAGCCAAACGTGTAGCTCAATCGATTGGCATCGAAGAGGTGTTTGCGCAGATTATGCCAAGGGATAAGGCTGACATTATTCGCAATCTGCAGTCGAAAGATGGTCAACGACAATACGTAGCGATGGTAGGCGATGGTGTTAATGACGCCCCTGCGTTAGCAATTGCTGATGTGGGCATGGCGATGTCCACTGGCACAGATGTAGCCATGCAGGCGGCAGGCATCACTCTCATGAGAGGGGACCCCACTTTAGTGGCCGATGCGATTGATATCTCAAAGAGAACCTGGAACAAGATTAGGCAAAATTTATTTTGGGCCTTTATCTTTAACACCACAGGCATCCCTTTAGCCGCGCTTGGCTACCTCTCGCCGATGCTAGCTGGAAGTGCGATGGCGCTATCTAGCTTTTGCGTGCTTAGTAACGCACTATTACTAAAAGGTTGGCGACCAAGGCATCAATAAATGAATCAGTAAGCGTTTTATTTGTTTACTTTTTATTCTTGCGAACCAATTCAATATCACCATAATACGCACGTGCTTCTGATTTGGTATTGTCTGTATCAGTTAACAAGGCAATGCCAATCACCTCCCCAGGAGCTTCGCCGTAAGCTCGCTTGTAGTCAGCCGCTAAATCGCGTTGATGTTTATGCCACTGACCCAAGTTATCCCAACCGGAGTCAACGACAATCATCTTGATGCGAGAGGTATGCGCATTGGGAATGATAGTATCGACAGGGGTCTTTCCAGACCAGATGTACATCAAAGTCGCATAAGGCATTTCTTGTCCGCTGATGAGATTAGCCATCTCAAAGGTCATCTTCTCCTTTAAAGGCAGCTTTGATTTATTGCCATCAAATGCAACTAAGATACGCAGTGGAGCATCGTCAGTATGTCCATCAACATTATCCGCATTGACGATTGGATTAACCGCTTTCCATTCCCACTGCAGCAATAAATTAGTCGCCTGACGTGGACGCAACTTAACGGCCAATCCAGAGGCCGATGTTTTGGAATTAGCACTAAGCACTGTTTTGCCTTGATAGTTTTCAAGGCGATACACCGTATTCTTTTTAAACGGCGCAATTCGGTAGAAATTCCAACCATTGGGCATGCCATCGCGCGCTGTCTCAGCCGAGAATTTGGGCAGCTCTTCTTGTGCTGGCAATTTACCCACATCAAAGGTCTGCCCTGATTCGTTTTGCACGGAATCGCCACTAAACCCAGCACAGCCAGCCAAAAATAAGCTTGTAGCAGTAGCTAAAAGTAAAAAAGCTTGCTTCAACATACTTTAATTGTCCCAAAGATTGGATGCTGTGAGTCTAAAATCCCCTTATGCGCCATCAATCACCTTCTAATTGGGCTGCAATCTGCGTTCTGATTGCGGCAGTGGTGCATCTTGCCTTAGGTTTTTCAATAGAGTTTTCGGTGGATGAAGCTCACTATGCGCTTTATGCGCAAAACCTAGCCTGGAGCTATTTTGATCACCCGCCTCTGGTTGGCTGGATACAGTGGCCACTTGTGGCACTTACCTCCTCCGAAGGTCTTATTCGCCTGATTCCAGAATTGCTTTGGATTTTTTCTTGCTATCTGGTCTATCAAGTCACCATTGAAATACATCACTTTATTCGCGGACGAAATGCGGGCTATTTAACAAGCGCTCTCCCATCGGCAAATTTATGCGGATCAATGGCAGTGTTGACTATCATTGCCGCGCCGATGTTGCACGTTCTTGCGATTGGTTTATTGCCAGACACTTTGCTTGCACCACTCAGCCTTGGCCTCATGCTGATGGCACTACGTTGGCTTAGCAAAGATCACTTCAGTATCAGCGATTGGATTGTTACCGGCATCTTGCTCGGTCTTGCCGGTCTTAGCAAATACACTGCCGCTTTTAGCGCATTGGCTTTCTTAATTGTTTTTTTAAGCACCCCCAGAAAACCCTGGATAAATAAATTGGGTTTTTGGTTAGCTGTGGCATGCGCCTTGATTTTGATTATCCCTGTGCTCTATTGGAATTGGGTCAACGAGTGGATCTCCTTTAAATATCAACTTGCTCATGGTGGCGGAGGCCAATGGCTCTGGCGCAGACTGGCTGCCTATATTGGAATTCAGCTAGCAGTCTTTGGGCCGCTGTTGATTTTAGGGTCAGTTATTTTTCTCAAAGACTGCATGCACGCTACAAAACTTTCTTTGCTAGCACTGCTCGGCTTCTTTTTGATTCCCTTCGCCATTTTTGTTAGCCTCTCTGGGGGTGGCGGACTTCCTCACTGGACGTCTCCCGCATGGTTTTGTCTTGCTCCTTTTGCCGGCATCGGCTTAGCCAAAGCATGGGCTACACAACATCGCCACTGGATTCGTATTTTGCTTTTCATCCAAATCACGATGTGCTGCATTGGGTTTGCGTTTGTGCTCTCCGGAGGCGTTACTTCGGCATCAATCAAGTCCAACCCTATTGCTGATTTATATGGCTGGAAAACAGCAGGTCAAAAAGCAGCGCAGCTGAGCAAAACCAACAAGGTTGATGGTATTGCGGTTCAAAATTGGACCCTAGCTAGTCGCGCCGCTTGGTATGCAGCCCCAACCCCTGTATTTGTTTTAGACCAGCGATTTGATCAGTTTGATATTTGGTTTGGCGACCTAGCAATTGGGGCGAACGCACTTCTCATTCAGTGGTCAGGCATGCCGCACCCTATTCCAGTGAGCAAGGGGTCCTTTTTTGAGGCTTGTGAGCCGATTGATACCCTTGAAATCAGGCGATTTGGCCAAGTTTTATCTAGATTTGACTTTAGTCTTTGCCGTAATTGGCGCGGGTCTACCCAAGCGGAGTAATGCAGTAATACCCCCAAATTCAAGACCTTAGAGGCTTAAGGCATTATCCTTACGCTTATGAGTTCGCAAGCCCAGCCCACCACCAAACCCCAATCGGGCTGGAAGTCCATTCTTAAACGAGCTTGGCCCACAATTCGCATCCTACTCTCGATTGCCCTCCTCTGGAAAGCTACTAGCGGGATCGACTGGCATGCGCTATTTGATACACATATTCAGATGCAACCTCTATGGTTCTTGGCAGCACTGGCCAGCATGATGTGCGCGTTTATTTGCGGCGGATATCGCTGGGGCTTATTTATGCAAGCAGTGGGCTTTCCTCGTCGCATTCGCTCGTATATCGGTCTTTACTTTGCAGGCGGCCTTATTAATCAAGGTTTACCAAGTACTTTAGGTGGCGACAGCTATCGCGCCATCACCGCAACCCATTTAACAAGTACTGGCAATTTATCCGAAACCAGAGCATTGGATGAAGAGCTACATCACGCCGTCGACTTGGAGCACGCCACTCCTAAGTTGCGCCTGAGTTTTTCAATGGTGCTGGTAGATCGACTTTTGGGTCTAGCAGGAAATAATTTATTAGGCGCAATTGGCTTGATATTAGGCGGTACCACTCTGGCTGCATGGGGTCAAGACTTGGGTTATGGGGTCATGGCAATCATGTTGTTAGCTGGTGTAGCGATCGCCCTCATCTTGGCTTGGAACCCTAGTAAGCAATTACTGCAAAAACTCTTAGACCGCTTCAATATGAATCATGCAATGCCTGGTATCCAGCTCGCATTTGCCTGGCCAAATAACATTGCCCAAGCGTGCCTTGCGATTGGCATTCACTTTCTGACGATTCTGACCCTGCTGTTTTGCATGAAGGCTTATGGGGTAGATGCGCCAATAGAGGGATTGATGATTGGTCTGCCAGCGTTAAGCCTGCTTTTAATGCTCCCAATCAGCATCTCAGGCTGGGGCTTGCGTGAAGCAACGCTTTCTTCTGTCTTGGCTCTATGGGGGGTCAATCCCTCGCTAACAGTCTTGGCCTCGATTAGTTATGGAGCAATTACCGTACTATCGGTTCTGCCTGGCGCCTATTTCTTATTAAAACGTAAATAATTTTTACAGAACAAAACTATGACTATTAGCGTCAATACTATGCGCGCCATTGATCATTGGGTCGGTGTGCCACTATGCGCAATCGTTAGTCCATTTGTAGCGCTGGTTGATGGCATCAAGAATATTGTTTGTCGCGATCATGCCACGCCAAAAAAATTGCTCTTCATCGAACTCTCAGAAATGGGTAGCGCTATTTTAGTTGATCCAGCCATGCGCAATGCGCAAGCGCGTGGAGCCGAGATATTTTTCTTAATTTTTAAAAGTAATCGCGCCAGCCTGACACTACTGAATACCGTCAAACCTGAAAATATTTTTACAATCGACTCATCAAGCTTGGGCGGCTTAATCAAAGATACGCTGCGTTTTTTGATTCTTGCACGCAAACATCGCATTGATACCGTAATTGATTTAGAACTCTTTTCTCGCTTTACCGCTCTGCTTACAGGGATGTGCGGCGCGCGCCGTCGCGTGGGATATCACATTTTTCATGGCGAAGGATTGTGGCGCGGCTTTATGCTCACTCGCAAAGTACATTACAACCCACATATTCACATCACCAAGAACTTCCTGTCATTAATTCATGCAGCTTTTGCGCAAAAGATTGAAGTTCCATTTAGCAAGATTGAAATTCCGGATTCTGAAGTGCGCTTAGAGCAAGCCGTTATTGATCCAAATGCGTTAACAAAAGTGCGGGACCGCATCGAAAAGCTGGCACAAGAATCGGGCATCAATTACACCTCAGGTAAAAATCGACTCATTTTGATTAATCCAAATGCTAGCGACTTACTTCCACAGCGTCGCTGGGCACAGCAGCGCTTTTCTGAATTGATCCAAACAATTAACCAGCAATATCCAAACGATCTGATATTAATTACTGGGTCGCCTGCTGAATTTGATTATGTTGAGAAAGTTCGCGCAGTAGCGAATGTAAAAAACGCGTTGAACTTTGCTGGGCAAGTCAGCTTCGCAGAGTTACCGCCTCTATACACACTCTCCGACGTTATGGTGACCAACGATTCTGGTCCTGGGCACTTTTCCGCAGTGACGCCACTCAGAACAGTAGTTCTATTCGGGCCCGAGACGCCAGCTCTTTATGGCTCAGTAGGCAACTCGATTGCTATTACCGCTAACCTTGCTTGCTCACCTTGCGTTAGCGCCGCAAATCATCGTAAGACGCCTTGTCATGACAACGTCTGCATGCAAGCCATCACTGTCCCCCAGGTATTAGATAAAGTGATGAAGCAATTGCAAGATACCGATAAGACCAAGGCTCGCTAGTTTGAATGCACAATAAAGTCATTCCGACCTTTGTTTGGTTTATCCCTGTAGCGCTACTTGCAATGGCTGGCGCCATTTATTTTGGCGAATTACAAAGCGATAGTTTTTTATTCATTAATCGTTTTACTCAGTTACTACCAGATACGCTTTGGGCGTGGCTAACCTTCTTAGGAAATGGTTGGGGTGTTTTTGCCCTTGCCTTTCCTCTACTCTTAATCGCGCCAAGAATGCTCACTGCAGGAATTTTTGCCGGAGCAATAGCCGCATTGGCCAGTGCTATTTTAAAAAGAATATTTGATCTTCCAAGACCTGCGGGGATTTTGACCGATGGGAGTTTCTATCGAATTGGTGAAGCATTGCTTCACAGAGCTTTTCCTTCTGGTCACACCATCACGGCATTTGCGATTGCTAGCGCGCTGTACTTTTCTTCTAGCAAAGATAAACGCAGACAGATGTCTCTCATCTTCATTCTTGCGGGATTTGTTGGGCTTTCACGCAATGCTGTAGGAGCGCATTGGCTCACGGATGTTTTGGCTGGCGCAGGGGTGGGAATTTGGTGTGGATTGATTGGCGCCTTGCTTGCCAATCAATTTCCAGAAAATCAACTGGCCCCAAGAAAAGCCTGGTCACACCTGATTGCACTTGGAGGAGCTGTGGCAATGTATATGCACCTGACACAAATCATGGATTTGGAATTAAATCAGCCCTTGCAGTATCTTTCCATTGCTATTGTGGCGACCACCCTAATCTTTTATATCAAGGCGCAATTTACTCAAGCGTCAGCCTCAAAGTAACTCAAGATGTTTAGCTATCGACATGCTTTTCATGCGGGAAGTCATGCGGACATCCTCAAGCATCTGACCCTCATTCAGTTGGCACAGTATTTACAAGAGAAACCTGGCGCACTTACCATGGTCGACACCCATGCTGGCGCAGGAATTTATAGTCTGCAAGACGGCTTTTCAACTGTTAGCAAAGAGGCAGATGGCGGCATCTTTCGCTTATCGCAATACGTAGCATCTTGCGAGCATGCCAAAACCCCAATCCCCGAGAGCATCAAAGAGTATTTAAAGTTCATTGATGCCGAGAATGAAGTGGAGCAACTAACCACCTATCCTGGATCACCATTTATTCTGGCACGACTCCTGCGTCCTCAGGATCGTCTAAAGTTATTTGAGCTACACCCCAAAGAGATTGATATTCTTCGGCACAATGTGGGTGAGCTAAAACAAGCTAAGCAAATCGATGTGTATGCTGCAGATAGCTTTACCAGGCTGAAAGGACTACTGCCACCCCCAAGTCGTCGTGGTCTTGTATTAATTGATCCTTCATATGAAGACAAACAAGACTATCGTTATCTTGAAGTCGCCATGGAAGAGGCCTTAAAGCGCTTTGCCACTGGCTGCTATGCGATCTGGTACCCCGTTCTCACCAGAAGAGAATCAGCAACCTTGCCAGATCGTCTCAAAAAAATTGCGATAGATCATAAACGCTCATGGCTGCATACTGAATTACGCGTTGAAAATGCTCCGGGAGAGCGCCGCCTGCAATCAAGCGGCATGTTCATCATCAATCCACCCTGGACTCTAGAAAAACATCTAGCTGACGCTTTGCCATTTTTGGTGAAAGCTTTGGGCGTGAATGCAGGCGCACAGTTCCTGCTTAAGAGTTTCGAAGCGAATAATTAGTTGCTAATTGGTTGCTAGCAATTACCAATTCGCTTTTAATTCAAAACCGTTGGCATCAAAAGATAAATTGGCTTGCGCGCCAACAGGTAGCGTTAATTTATTAGCTTGGTGGCCAAATGGCAGCCCTGTAAGCATAGGAATTTCTTGTGGCAAGCGCTTACGTATTGCCTCAATAGCGCGTTCGAGTGAATATCCTTTATCGTGATCGTAGAGGCGATAAGCCGAAAATCCACCCAATAATATCGCGCCCTGATTTGAAAGAATTCCCGCATCTAAAAGCTGCATCAGCATTCTTTCAATGCGATAAGGATGCTCATTCACATCCTCCAAAAACAGAATTCCGCCTTGCGTTTGTTTGATGCTTGGCAGATATGCTGTGCCGATCAAAGATGTCAAAACCGTTAAATTACCACCCCACAAAAGACCCGTGAACGATCTACTTAAATCATCACCTAAGAAAGACTGTGGTATCAATACTTGATAATCTAATTTGCGAGTGTCGATAGCTTCTTGAAAATGCTTCCACATAAACGCATCGGGAGTTGCTGGCGCCCCATCCTCAAGGCGGCCAAAATCGTAATTAAGCATTGGACCAGCCAAACTGATTGCGCCAGTTTTGGCTAATAAACCCAGCTGAAAGACGGTGAAATCACTGTGGCCACAGACTTGCATGCCATCTTGAATGGCCTTTGCAATAGACTGCCACTGAATATCAGGAAGCAAGCGGTGAAGACCATAACCACCGCGCATAGCCATCACAACATTTTGAGGATCTAAGCTAGCGATATTATTCAACTCAGCAAGTCGCTCTTTATCGCTACCCGCGAATCGCTCATCAACGCGATGCACGCAATCTTTATTATGGACCGCAATAGATTGCTGCTCCAGCCATTCAATACCGACTAAAGGACTTTTGTGATCCGGGTTTGCCCCTGATGGCGCAATGAGATGAATAGATTTCAACGTCGTCCCTTAAAAAAATCGCGCAGCAATTGACCGCACTCCTCACCCATAACACCACCTTCTATAGTGGTCTGATGGTTAATCTGCTTTTCAGAAAATAGATTTAATGCGCCACCAGCAGCACCAGTCTTGGGATCTGGGGCACCATACACCACTCGACCTATCCTAGCATGGAATATGGCACCAGAGCACATTGCGCACGGCTCCAGCGTTACATACAAGGTCGCCCCAGGTATGCGGTAATTCTTTTCGCTTAAAGCAGCCTCACGCAAAGCAAGCATCTCAGCGTGCGCACTAGGGTCATGGGTTGCAATTGGCTTATTAAACGCTTTAGCGATCACTTGGCCATCTCGCACTAAAACCGCCCCTACCGGAACCTCGCCTGATTGCGCCGCCAATTGAGCCTGCTCAATTGCCATCCGCATGAATTGCTGATCAAGCTCTACTGGCGTCATTTAAGCGGAATGAACATCAGCCCAACAATTAGGCGTTTCATATAGACGAATAGATGAGAGCTCTAAACGACCTGCAAATGCTTTACTAAATACCGGCTGCAATATCGTAAATGCGGCATTCGCTAAATTTTCCACAGTCGGCACATTCTCCATGATGACCGTCTTATGATTTGGCAAGCTTTCCAAGAATGCAAGTAAAGCTTCATCTTCTTTGGCTACTAAGAAGGCATGGTCCCAGAGCTCAACTACGTATTGATTGGTTAAACGCTTGATATCGCCAAAGTCGAGCACCATGCCATCATCGGCCTTACCTGGATGATCGGCTACCTCGCCCGTCAGGGTGACTTCAATTGCATAGCGATGTCCATGAAGATGTCGACATTGGCCATCATGATTGGGAATGCGATGTCCTGAGTCAAACTCAAGGCGTCGTGTAATAGAGATGGCTGGTTGTTTACTTGTCATGAGATAGTTAATTTAATAATTGGCGTGCAAGCACATTACCGAATGCCAATCAGTTTATGTGATTGCAGGCTCAGCCTCCACAACGGGCGCTTTTGGCACAAACTCACTGCTAGTTCGGTATTGCTTTTTTGATTTTGATCATCCATAGGCTGCAGAAAACGATTGCGGTAATCCATGCCCTCAAAGCGAGCCATCAACTTTTCTAGATCCTGATGATTTTTTTGTGGGACCACCAACTTGAGCTCATCAGCTTGCAAAACAACCAACTCGGCATCCGCTTTCGGACTAACACAAACCCAATCAACTCCTTTGGGAACTTTAATAGTTCCATTGGTTTCAATCGCCACCTCGAATCCCTTTTGATGAAGTGCCACAATTAACTCTTCATCCAATTGCAAGAGAGGTTCTCCGCCAGTAAAAACGACATAGCGCTTTTGATGTCCAGCTGAAGTGCTACGCCATGAAGCCTCAATAGCGTCAGCCAGTGAGATTGCAGTTTCAAACTTACCACCGCCAATGCCGTCACTTCCCACAAAATCAGTGTCGCAAAATTGGCAAACAGCTGTAGCGCGATCCTCTTCGCGCCCACTCCATAGATTGCATCCAGCAAAACGGCAAAATACCGCAGCTCTGCCGGCATGCGTACCCTCACCTTGGAGAGTGGGAAATAGTTCTTTTACGGTATACATAGCAATACGGCTATTTTAAGCGTAATGCCTACTTCCAGGAGACCAACTCCCACTCCAGGTAATCTTCCCAAAGAGCATTGCTCCAGAACATGCCAGCCCATAAATACCGGCCATACCCACGGCGAATCACCCAACGACCAACCTCGGGTGACAGCCATACATCTTCCTGGCGATAGTTGGCAACTCGTGAGAAATCGTTACTAGTGAAGAATGGCGCTTCATTTTGATACTTCAGGACAGTAAATTGCCCAGCGGGCATGCTCACAGCCTCCCACCCCACGGCGGAGATATTCAAACCCCAGTAATAGTCATTATCGGGATAGCCAACAACTTGATAGCGGTCACGATAAAAACCAGACCATCCCGCGACTAATTGCTCTGGCCACAAGGGAATCGGCTGTAAAAATTTTTGAGGTGGGTTCCAGTGCGGGTCCTGCAAGACATAGCCCCAAGGCTGCTGAATTTCATCTGGGAGTCGACCCGCTTTTATCCCGCTACGTTCAATTCGAATTTGGGGTGAAATGGAAACTACTTTCTCGGTAACAACATCTACCAACTCTTGATTGAAGACGTTGCGCACGTTATAAACCCACTGCTGACCAACTTGCGGCGCCCTGACTTTAGGCGCGTTCATTGGTTGAGGCATCGGGGTTGAAGCTGGGTAAGGCAGACCAGAAATACAAGCCGCCAGCAAAGATGGCAACAGCAGCAAAAGCAGTCGACGCATAGCGTTTACTTGTATGAGCTTAGTTGCCACTGATAGCTACCTTCTAAAATCACTGGACCAATCTGCCCTTGAATTTGATATGAGCCTGAAGACTCCCTGGCTACCCAGCGTCCAATACTTGGCGCAAACCAAATCGTTTCTTTACGTATACAGTCCACTTTATTGGGGTCATCACTCTCATAGTTAATGAGATTCTGGTAACGCAAGGTTAAAAATGTTCCAGCTGGGACTGTAATACTTTCCCAGCCATGAGCGCTCATATACTCCTGCCAGCCATAAGCATTATCAGCATACCCACCCAAGCTATATTTAGTATTTACCTGCTTGCTCCAGTTGGATGTTAATTCTTCGGGCCACAGGGGTATTGCTGGCTTGAAACTTAATAAACGTGGCCATGATGTGTCTAACTGCACCATTCCCCAAGGACCCTGTATCTCGCTAGGCAGTTGGCTGCCATCATCAGCTCTACGCTCGATCACAATCGTTGAGCCAACACTAGCAACGCGCTCCGTAATAATTTCGCGAATTTTGCCATCAAAAACATCACGCTTAACATAGGTCCACTCTTGTCCGACTTGAGGCGCCCTAACTATTGGAGTTGGTTTTGGCTGTGCTACAGGAGTACCGCGTTGATATCCCAAAGGGACCCCACATGCAACCGGAGCTAATGCGGCTGATGCAATAAAAGTGCGACGAGATAAATTCATGGCTTACTCCTGCTCAAAATGACGAACTCAAGAATGATTGTAATTGCGGGGAGCTGAAGAATGCTATCGATATAAAGCATTCTCTATGAAATTCTTAGGAATAGTGGTCTTTGGAATCGAGAGGCCTAAACCATCAAACCATGAACGAACATTGATATCAAACCCAATACCATGCATATAGTTATAGAGTGCCTTTTTTAAGCCCAATCCTAAAGCATCATGATCCACACCAGTTGGATCAATAAAGGCGACATCGTTCTTAGCAAACGTAATCTCAGGCAGTGGAACCAATTCAACTCCATAGTCTTGAGGATTCATGCCCACTGGAGAATGCACGGTACAGATAAAGCGGTGAAAAAATCCACTCTGAATACAGCCATTCTCAAACAATTGCCTCACATACTCCAAAGCGTCAATAGTTTCTTGAACGGTTTGCGTTGGAAAACCGTACATTAAATACGCATGCACCAAGATCCCCGCGTCCGAGAATCCCTTGGTAACTCGCGCCACCTGCTTAACCGTGACGCCCTTCTTCATTAAAGCCAGTAGTCGGTCTGAAGCCACCTCTAACCCGCCAGACATCGCGATGCAACCACTCTTGGCGAGCAACTCCGCAAGCTCAGGAGTAAAGGTTTTCTCAAAGCGAATATTGCCCCACCAAGTAATCGCCACCTTGCGACGGATCAGCTCCTCAGCTAGAGCTTTTAGCGCTTTTGGAGGAGCCGCCTCATCGACAAAATGAAAACCCGTCTGACCAGTTTCAGCAACAATTTGCTCAATACGATCCACTAACAAGCTTGCTGAAGCAGTTTCGTATCGGGAAATGTAATCAAGTGATACATCGCAAAAACTGCATTTTTTCCAATAACACCCATGGGCAACTGTTAACTTATTCCAACGGCCATCGCTCCACAAGCGATGCATAGGATTAAGCATATCGAGAAGCGAAAGGTATGAGTCCAGCGGCAAACCATCCCAAGTTGCAGTGCCCACTTCTTCAAATGGAACATCAGGCTCTTGCCAATTTTGATACTGCACCTCTGCGCTGGAGTTACGCACAAAAGTGCGCACCAGCCGCTCTGATGATCTTTTGCCCTCAAGATGCTCAAGCAATGCTAGCAATGGTCTCTCGCCAGAATCTAATGTGATGAAATCCACATAATCAAAGATGCGGGGATCCGATATTTCACGAAGTTCGGTATTTACATAACCGCCACCCAAGGCCAACTTAATTTGTGGGAAGTCTTTTTTGATAGTTTGAGCAATACGCAAAGCCGCATACATCGCCCCAGGGAATGGTACCGACAGTAGAACAAGATTTGGCCGATGACGCTCAATAGCTTGGCTAGTTAATTTTTGCAAATGCAAATCCATCAACGTTGGCTCATCCTTTAACGCAACAGCCAATGGAGTAAAGGTAGGCTGACTGCCGGCCAAAGATTCGGCATAACGAACAAACTCAAAACGGTCATCAACCGCATCTCGCAATACATCCGAAAGATCATTGAGATATAAAGTAGCTAAATGGCGCGCCCTATCTTGCGAACCTAAAGCGCCAAAAGCCCAATCTAATGAATCAGATTCTTCATTATCAAATACCTCGAGCGAAGCAAAGCGCGGCCCCTCAGGTAAGAAGTTTCGAGTATTGATACGATGACTTAAGGTACTATCGCGCCCTTGCAAGAATGCAATTACCTTTGAGATTGTTGATTGATAAGCATCAAAGTAATCCAAAAAGAAATTGACGCTTGCGCTCCGCTCCTCTTCGGCAACCATGATCGCTTGCTCATAAACCTCCTGCAGCCCCTTTTCAGTAAAAAAACTCAGGACTAGGGCTAAAGCCAGATCTTCTTGCACAGCGTCTATATTGCATGATCTTAAAAACCCAGTCAGATATGCCGTAGACGGATACGGCGTATTAAGCTGAGTCATGGGAGGAATGAGGCTTAAAACCTTCATATTCAATGACTAAGCCCCGAGAAGATTTAACTCTTCCGCCGTAAATCCCGCCTGTTTGCGAGCTTCAATATTAAACGGCCCCTTAAGGACGGGAGCGCGATATTTCTTCGCCAACTCTCGATACGCGGCGATTGGAGAAATGCACTCTTTTTCGCATAAAAAATTAAACCAACGATTGCCAATAAGTACATGACCTATCTCATCACGGAGGATAATTTCCAATATCTCGACAGCGCGAACATCTTTAATTTGCAAAAAACGATCACGAATCATTGGAACAGCATCAAGACCACGAGCCTCCATCGTTCTAGGGACCAAGGCCATTCTGGCCATTACTGATTCTACGGTTCTCTCAACCATTTCCCATAGACTGTTATGCGCAGAGAAATCACCATAAGTAAATCCTAGGGAACCCAAGTGCTCGTTTACTAAGCTAAAGTGATAGGCCTCTTCTTTAGCAACCTTCAGCCAATCTTCATAGTATTGCTTTGGCATGTCTGGAAAACGCCAGATTGCGTCAAGCGCCAGATTTATGGCATTAAATTCAATATGAGCTAAGGAATGTAATAGGCCAGCGCGCCCCTCTGGCGTATCCATTCTTCTCTTTGGAACAAGCTTGGGCGGAACAAGCTCTGGCTTTAATGGGCGACCTGGTAGAACCAACCCTTCAGGATTCAACTTACTCGTGATATCGAGAGTAATTGCTTGATTCTGATAGTCATCGTACAAACCGAACAGTTGGCGAACTTTAGTTTGCACATCAGCATTTGCCAAGATTGCGAGTGAAGCCTCGCGTAATTCTTTTGATTCGGGCATGGGAGTTGATGGGCTTACGCCCATCCCTTATTCCCACTCGATCGTTGCGGGTGGTTTTCCACTGATGTCATATACAACGCGATTGATGCCACGCACCTCATTAATGATGCGGTTTGACACCTTACCAAGCAATTCGTGCGGGAGATGCGCCCAGTGCGCAGTCATAAAGTCTTGTGTCTGCACAGCTCTTAGAGCAACAACGTACTCATAAGTTCTTCCATCACCCATAACACCAACAGATTTCACTGGCAAGAAAACAGCAAAAGCCTGGCTAGTCAGTTCGTACCAAGATTTTTGGCTTGCCTCATCAATCGTATTGCGCAGCTCTTCGATAAAGATTGCATCAGCACGTTGCAAAAGACTCGCAAACTCCGCTTTTACCTCTCCCAAAATGCGAACGCCAAGACCGGGACCGGGGAATGGATGGCGATAAACCATCTCGCGCGGCAAACCTAAAGCAACACCCAGCTCCCGCACTTCATCTTTAAACAGTTCACGCAAAGGCTCAAGCAATTTGAGATGCATATCTTCAGGCAAACCGCCAACATTATGGTGGCTCTTAATCGTATGAGCGCCTTTTTTACCCTTGCCTGCTGACTCAATCACATCTGGATAAATAGTTCCTTGCGCAAGCCATTTAGCGTTTTTGATTTTCCCGGATTCAGCCTGAAAAATCTCCACGAATTCTTTGCCGATAATTTTGCGTTTGGCTTCTGGATCAGAAACGCCAGCCAACTCAGCCATAAAAGTATCTTTAGCATCGACACGGATGACTTTCACACCCAAGTTGCGCGCAAACATCTCCATCACCATGTCACCTTCATTGAGGCGAAGCAAGCCATGGTCCACAAAGACACAAGTTAACTGATCGCCAATGGCACGGTGGATCAAGGCCGCAGCAACACTGGAATCAACACCACCAGACAAACCCAGAATGACTTCTTCATCGCCCACTTGTTTGCGAATATTCTCTACAGCCTCGGCAATATAGTCGCCCATCACCCAATCAGGCTTGCACTTACAAATTTCATGAACAAAACGCTCAATAATCGCGGTGCCTTGAATGGTATGCGTCACCTCTGGGTGGAACTGAAACGCATAAAAACGGCGCTCCTCATCCGCCATGCCGGCAATGGGGCAAGAGTCAGTGGATGCCATCAACTTAAATGATGGAGGCAAAGTGGTGACAGAATCTCCATGACTCATCCACACCTTCAGAATGCCATGACCTTCGCCAGTGGAAAAGTCTTGTATTCCTTTGAGCAAATTAGTGTGGCCATGAGCGCGAACCTCAGAATAGCCAAACTCACGCGCTTTACCCAATGATTCAGCAGAAGCTACCGCACCACCCAATTGGGTAGCCATAGTCTGCATCCCATAACAAATGCCTAAAACTGGAACGCCGAGTTCGAAAACAATTTGTGGAGCGCGAGGACTGCCCTCTTCGGTTACCGAATTTGGACCGCCCGAGAGGATAATCCCTTTACCACCTTGCTCTTGAATGAACTTACGAATAAATTCTGGGTCGCAATCGTAAGGATGAATCTCAGAGTAAACGCGACCATCACGTACACGACGAGCGATTAATTGAGTTACTTGTGAACCAAAGTCGAGAATCAGTATTTTGTCGTGCACGAAAAAGTCAATCTTTATTTCAGCTTTTGCTTCAGCTTCTATTTAGTTGTTAATCAATATGGTAATTAGGCGCTTCTTTGGTGATCTTCACATCGTGTACGTGAGACTCACGAACACCCGCTGATGTGATTTCCACAAAGTTGGCTTTTTCATGAAGCTCAGCAATGGTTTTGCAACCTAAATAGCCCATAGAAGAACGAATGCCGCCTGTGAGTTGATGCAAGATGGCTAATACGCTGCCTTTATATGGCACTTGACCTTCAATGCCTTCTGGCACCAACTTCTCAGCATTGGCAACAATATCGCTCTGGAAATATCTATCGGCCGAACCATCCGCCATCGCGCCTAATGAACCCATACCGCGATAACTCTTGTACGAGCGCCCTTGATACAAGAACACTTCGCCAGGGGCTTCTTCAGTTCCAGCAAACATACCGCCCATCATGACTGCGCTAGCACCAGCGGCCAATGCTTTAGCAACATCGCCAGAGTAGCGCACACCACCATCTGCAATTAATGGAATGCCCGTGCCTTTGAGAGCAGTTGCGACATTCACAATCGCGGTGATCTGAGGAACACCAACACCAGCAACAATACGAGTAGTGCAAATAGATCCAGGACCAATACCCACCTTGACACCATCAGCACCATGATCAGCCAATGCCTTAGCAGCATCGCCAGTAGCAATATTGCCGCCGATGACTTGCACTTGGGGATAGTTTTTCTTAACCCACTTCACACGGTCTAAAACACCTTGACTATGACCGTGGGCAGTATCCACAACGATGACGTCAACACCAGCACGCACCAACAACTCAATACGTTCATCGTTGTCTGGGCCTACGCCTACAGCGGCGCCAACACGTAACTTACCTTCACTATCTTTACAGGCATTAGGATGCTCGGTCGCCTTCAGAATATCCTTAACAGTGATCAAGCCGCGCAATTCAAAGTTGTCATTTACCACTAGAACTCGTTCTAAGCGATGCTGACTCATTAAGCGCTTAGCTTCTTCTAAAGAGCAACCCTCTTTGACGGTAACCAAACGTTCACGCGGTGTCATTTTGGTTTTTACTGACGCATCCAAATCTTCTTCAAAACGCAAATCTCGATTAGTGATGATGCCCACCACTTCTTTGCCAACCAAAACCGGAAATCCTGAGAAGCCGTGTTCACGAGAAAGCTGAATGACTTGGCGCAAAGTAACATCTGGACCAATAGTAATAGGATCGCGCAGAACACCGGATTCGTAACGCTTTACCTTGGCTACCTCACGCGCTTGCTCGGCAGGTTTTAGGTTTTTATGAATAATGCCGATACCACCTTCACTGGCCATGGCAATCGCCAAACGACCTTCGGTGACGGTATCCATCGCTGCGGAAACCAATGGTGTATTAAGTGAAATTTCTCGAGTTAATTTACTAGCCAAACTGGCATCGCGAGGGAGTACCGATGAATAAGCCGGTACAAGGAGCACATCGTCAAAAGTGAGTGCTTTTTGAATGAGTCGCATGCAAAACCCCTAGTCGCAAAAACCGATTATAGCCTCCTAGCCTTTCTTTTCGCAGCTGCAGCCTGGAATTTGGCGTCCTGATTCTGGTTTGCCTTTTTGCGCCTAACTAGCTTGGGGTCTATCAATAAGGGGGAATAGAGCTCCAGGCGGTCGCCAGCGTAAATGGGGCTGTCCCAGTCCTTGCGCTTGCCAAAGACCCCAAAACAGCCTTTTCTGGACAGGGCGGGATCGTCTGGTCCAGTCGCAATGCCAGCCCTCATCAGGGCCAAGCCCACGGTTGGCAACTCATTTGCAGCCAAAACGAGCTTAAAAGGGCTTATTTTGGGTTCACCCTCCCTCGCATCACAAAGCAAAAGGTTAAGGGTGCGCTCAGCCATAGAGATCTTCAGCACGCTTTACAAAACAATCCACAAAGGTACCAGCAATGTGCCCAAATACCGGGCCGATAATCTTATCCAGGATCACACTCTTGAATTCCCAATGCAGCTTGAACTCCACCTTGCAAGCATCCTCGCGCAAAGGAATAAAGTTCCATTGCCCAGAAAAATACTTAAAAGGACCATCCACAAAGACCATATCAATGGTTTCAGGGCGGTGGTTTACATTCCGAGTATGGAAGTACTGGGTAATGCCCTTGAAATGAATGTTAATTTTGGCATCTAGGACAGTATCTGTTTGCTCAAAAATTTCCACCCCACCACACCAGGGCAGAAATTCAGGATAGCGAGCAACGTCGGTCACTAAACCATACATGCGGTCGGCTGATTGGCCAATTAAA
>CAZHWF010000010.1:26566-29561 GCA_964536365.1 uncultured Polynucleobacter sp. | reverse complement strand
TTAGATATTGTTCAAGATGCCATGATCAAATTGGCTGAAAAGTACGGTGATCGCCCTGTAGCTGAGCTTCCCCCGGTTTTCACCAGAATCCTACAAAACCGCATCCATGATTGGTTTAGACGGCAAAAGGTCCGAAATACCTGGGTCACGCTGTTTTCGAATATGGGCAAAAAGTCCGATGAAAGCGATGATTTTGACCCTCTGGAGTCGCTTTCTGCACCAGATGACAGCGAAGATCATCAGGATGGAGAGCAAAAGCTGGAAAAAGCGCAGCTTTTGCAGGCTTTAGAGTCAGAAATATCTAAATTACCTGTACGTCAACGAGAAGCCTTCCTAATGCGTTATTGGGATGAGCTAAGTATTGCTGAAACGGCCCAGGCGATGAATTGTAGTGAGGGTAGCGTTAAAACCCACTGCTCTCGGGCTGCCCAAACATTAGCTAAAGCATTGAAATTAAAAGGAATTATGCTGTGAAAAACTTTGACCAACCATTTACCGAGACACAAGTTGACCAATTTGGCCAGGCTAGTGCCGCCCTGCTTCGTCAAGGTGCTCACAGCATCCCCCAGAATATTAAAGATCGCCTTTATGCCGCACGCATGCAGGCCATTGCCGCCAAAAAGCCCGAAAAAGTTCGTATTCAAAAACAGGTTTTGGCTGGAACTTCTCGAAACTGGACTTCAGGCTCTAACGGCCTATGGGATAGTGTTGGTTGGATTGCCCCGCTCGTTGTTCTAGTATTTGGCCTGATTGGAATCGCCCAGTGGCAAGACGACTCTCGTATCAACGATATCGCTGAGGTAGACGCGGCACTCTTAGCGGACGATGTTCCACCCGATGCCTATGCGGATAGCGGATTTTTGGCATTTCTTAAAAATGGCCCACTCTCAGAATCTGATAGCTCATCTGACTCCATCCAAAGCAAATAAGCTTGATGTCATTGAGATCTAAAACGCCTACCCTTTGCAGTCTTGCATTGCTGGCAAGTCTATGCGCAGCATCTTTTAACCCTGCACTGGCACAGACCTCGACCGCTACACCAAGCTCACACAGTAGGGCTCCAGCAATCCCCGAAAAAAAACCTGACGGCACTTGGGAGAGCTTGAAACCAGGTCAACAACAAATACTTGCGCCACTTGAGAGTGATTGGGACTACATGTTGCCTGATAGTCGCAGGAAATGGATTCAAGTAGCAAACATCTATCCCAAGATGAGCGCTCAAGACCAAGAGCGCCTGCAATCACGGATGACTAGTTGGTCAAACCTCTCCCAAAAGGAGCGTCGGATTGCTCGCGAAAATTACTTAGCTAGCCTTAAATTTCCCGCTGAGAAAAAGGCGGAGGCATGGAGCGCCTATCAAAAATTAAGTGATGAACAAAAGAAGAAGTTAGCCGAATCACAAGCAAAGAAAAAGCCTTCAGCACAAAGCGCACCAACACTACAGCTTCATCCGATTGCCCCCAAGGCCACTCTACCGAGCGTAGTTCAGCCAGCAACTCCCGCCGCTTCGACTGATGAGCCAACAAGCAATACCGAAAGCAATCAAACTGAGAACTAAGTAGTCAGTTATGTCCCCTGAAGAGCTTAAGGTTTTACCATCACCTCAATTTTGGCGACGCGTGTCTTGTTGCCTCTATGAGCAACTAGTATTACTAGGTGTAATTGCATTTACATTTCTGCTGCCAAATTTAGGTCTAGGCATCTTATTTGGCGTTTCATTACCAAGCTGGCTTACCTTTCTATATCTTTATGCCGTTCTAGGAATTTACTTTGTCTGGTATTGGACTAAATCAGGCCAGACACTGGCGATGCAAACTTGGCGCGTTCGCATGATTGATCGAAATGGCCATAACCTTTCTAAACGACAAGCATTTTGGCGCTATGTTTATGGATCGCTTTGGCTAATCCCCTGCGTACTATTGCAATGGGCTTTCCATTTAGAGAAGTGGCAAATTATTGAAATGCTTTTTAGTGTTGCGCTATTTATATGGCCCTTAAGCATTTATCTAGATCGCAAACATTATTTGCAACGCCAAAGTTTGCCAGATAGATTGGCTGGCACTCGCCTTGTTGAGTTACCAAAAAACTTAGTAACCCTTTCTTAGGCTTCGCGCAAACATTCAATCGCGCTTGCCTTTTGAATGCGTTTCTGAAATCGATAACCAGAGGCTAAACAAGCGGTCACACCGAGCAATACACCCATTAAAAGCGCTTCTCCAAAGGCATTAAATTCAATATCCATGACATAGCGCCCTAAAGTCCATGCCGCCAGACCAGATGACATGCCAGCCAATATTCCCGCCAGCAAACCTATCATTGTCAATTCAATATTAGCAATACGCCCCAAAGTATTTTGGTCGGCGCCCAGAGCTTTTAATAAGGCGGCATTTCGAAATCGCTCATCTTGAGTGGCTGCTATTGCCGACATCAGGACCAAAATAGCCGCTGCAATCGCAAAGGCCAAAAGCAATCCCAAGACTGAAGAAAGTTTATTGAGGACCTCTTGTATTTGCTGCAAAGAAGTTGAAACATCCACAATCGTGATGTTTGGATACGCTTGACTCAACTGAAAATCCAAAAACTCTAATTTAGGCGCTTGGTAATAAGAGCTAATCCATGACTGAGGTAATGATTCCAGCTGAGACTTTGGCATGATGACAAAAAAGTTCACCCGCATCGAGCCCCAGTCCAACTTCCGCAAGGAAGTAATCGGGGCGGTAATCTTTTCTCCAGCCACCTCAAAAGTTAACTGATCGCCTAACTTTAACTTCAGGGTTTTGGCAATTCCTGTTTCCATGGAAATTTGAGCTTGGTCACCCTCAATCCACTTGCCTGAAGATATCTGGTTTCCCGGAGGCAATTGATCGGTATAAGACAAATTGAATTCACGATCAACCAAACGTTTTGCATTCTCTTCTGGAAAATCATTTGGAGAAACATCTTTACCGTTGATATCAATCAAACGGGCTCGCACCATTGGATAAAACTGTGGGAC
>CAZHWF010000010.1:11154-26466 GCA_964536365.1 uncultured Polynucleobacter sp. | reverse complement strand
AGAAGAATTAACAATGCGGCCGCACCCAATCCACATGTCAGCGCCATAATTGTAGAAACATCAATGCGACCAAATTCTTTTCGAATGAGTCGAATTGGAGAAATCTTTACTAAACTGAACATCGCTGGCCCAGCAAAACCAATCAATAGGCACCAGGCCAATAAAACACTCCACGCTACAGGCCATAAAGATACTTGGGGTAATTGCTCCAATACCAGACCTCCTAAAAGCATAGTTAATATCTGTTGACCAAAATAACCCAAAAGAGAACCTAGTAGCGCCGCAATCAGACCAAGCGCAAACAAGGTTTTGGCTTGTAGTTTCAGAATCATTGCAGAGCTAGCACCAAGACACTTCAGAACAGCGCATACATCGGCCTGCTTTTGCGTGTAGCGATTTGCAGATAATGCAATCGCCACTCCAGCAACCATCGCAGTTAATAAAGCGATGAGCGATAAGAAACGATCTGCGCGCTCCAAAGTTTTGCGCATCAAAGGTTGAGCATTCTCTAATGTTTCGATTCGAATGCCCTTTAAACCTTCCTTTTCAATATATTGATTTGCCCATTGAGCAAAAGAGGCAATACGCTGATCTGAGCCCGCCAGCAACAACCGATAGGTCACTCTGCTGCCAAGGCCAATTAATCCGGTGTCACTCAAATCTTCCATCGACATCATGACCCGGGGAGCAAAGTTCATAAATCCCGCACCACGATCCAGCTCGCGCTCTAAAACACCATCGATTAACAATGCTTTTTTACCGAGCGAAATGGAGTCGCCCTCTTGCGCATGCAGTGTTGCCAATAGGGCAGGATCAACCCAAACCACGCCCTGCTTTGGCCCCTTGGTAAATAGTAACGATTGACCGTTGCTGCGCACCTTTAAAGCACCGCGCAATGGATATTGGGGTGTAACTGCCTTGAGCGAGACAAGCTTGCTATAGGAGCCAACCGTTGCCATGCTTGGAAATACAACGGTCTGCGCAATCTGTAGGCCCTGCTTATTTGCCTGCTCTATAAATAATTGAGGCAATGGCTGGTCAGAAACAATCAATAGATCAGATGCCAATAACTGGCGAGCATCAAAAGCAAATGCTCTTTGCATGCGATCAGCCAAAAAACTTACGCTAGAGAGCGCTGTAACAGAGAGTATGAGCGCTACAAACAACCAAGCCAACTCGCTTGAGCGTAGATCACGCCTAAAGCGCCGTAAGAAGCTAATAAATACTGATATCAAATTGCTTGAATTTGGCCGCCATCGACCCGTATAACTGAGCCGTTAATAAATGTAGCTCTTTGACTGGCTAAAAACGCTGCGACATCGCCATACTCCTGCGGATCGCCATAACGACCCATCGGTATTTGACTAAGGCTAGCCTTGACCACCGCTTCATAGCTGATGTTCTCACGCTTAGCGCGCGCCTCATCAAGTTGACGCAGTCTATCGGTTGCAACCCTACCTGGCATGATGATATTGACAGTGATACCATCGGCAGCCACTTCGGACGCTAATGTTTTAGACCACGCAAGAAGCGCCGCGCGCAAGGTATTGGAAATGGCTAAATTTTTGATTGGAGCAATTGCGCCTGAAGTTGTGCTCGTAATAATACGGCCCCATTTACGCTGTCGCATATTTGGTAACACGCGGTCTGTGATCGCAATGAGCGAAAGCACCATGTCATTAAAACTTTTTTGCCACAGCACTGGATCTTGACCAGCGGCTGGAGTTGGCGGTGGACCACCAGTGTTATTAATCAGGATATCAATTGGCCCGAGCTCTTTTTCTACTTTGGAAACCATGCCCTCAATAATCGATAGATCTGAGAGGTCCCAATGAAGGGCCAGCGCCTTTCCTCCAGCAGCCTCGATGAGCTTGACTGATTGCTGCAAGCCTTCTTCATTGCGACCCGTGACAGCGACCATAGCACCCTCTTTTGCCAAAGCGACAGCCATCGCTTGACCCAAGCCGCGGCTTGAAGCTAAAACTAGGGCAACCTTACCGTGAATACCTAAGTCCATTATGTCTCCAAAGATGAATGCATGGGCTCACTGCCCCAAGGGTTTCGGTAGATTGGATGCATATTTAGATAGCGCAACTTCATATTCCTTAAAGATCTCAGCCAGCGCTTCCTGTTGACCCAACACCAATGCCTGCGGCGTGTTATCACGCAGAGCGACTCGCTTGGTATAGCGATTGGTACCGATAATAGGATTTACTTTGCCAGCAGTCGTTGCGCTTAAGAAAAACTCAACACTAACTACCGCCTCTGGTCTAACACGGTAATCGCCATAAAACTCATTTACGGTTAATTGCAATGTGTAATAAGGAAAAAAGCTATTGTTTTGACCAACCGCGGCCGCAAAGATATTCGCCTTGTTAAACCAGGAGCGCTCCGCATTACCTATCATTTCAGCAGGTATAACGGTATATACGTTATAAAAATCTTTTTCATAACGTTGATCCCCAAGGCGATACACCAAGGACCTACTATCGAATGGCGGCGCCACATTAACAGAACCAATCTTTAACCAAATATCCGACCGATTTTTCAATGGCGGATCCGTTCGATCTGGGGCAACCATCCATGTGGTGGGACCCACTGGGGCCCGCGTAGGCAAAGAACATGCGGTCAAACCCATCACTAGAGTAAACAAAAGAATTCTTTTAATCATTTTTGAACTCCAAAGGATCCTGAACCATTCATGGGCGGAGTAATTTTAGGAGGCGGTTCACCCCAAATCAAGCTCGATGGAGATTGGCTAGCGATTCTACTAAATTCATTTAAGTTTTCGCTAGCTTGCTTTAGGTTTTCCATCGTTGAGCTGGTGTCGCCCTGAATGCTGGTAATAGTTTGTCGTAATGCCACCATGGTTCCAACCAATTCACGCATGAGAATGCTGAGCTCATCTTTATCGGTGACCTTAGCAATACGAGCCATGATGATATTTAGCTGCTTCACGGACTCAATAAAGCCTTCATTACCTTTGCCGTCACCCGCCATGATCATACTAAGGTTAGCTAGCAAGGTATCTAATTTTTTCTGAGTGCCATCGATGTTCATATCGTTCATGGCGCCAATCAGCTTTTGAATGCCTGAAATAATTTCATCAGCTTGATTGGGCATCGATGGAATAACAGGATATTCCGCCTTCCACGAGTAGGGTAATTGCGGCGATTCGGAGGCGCTCGAAACAAAATCAAACTCGACGTAATTGACGCCGGTAATACCCATCGATTTAATACGCGCTCGCAGATTATTCTGAACAAAATCATTTAGATGATGCTCATCCACCTTATCGCCAAAGATTTGCATGCGTACCACCACATACTGGCGGCGAGAGTCAAAGGGTATATCTCTTTCATATAGATCGCCAGATAAACCAATCATGGAAACTTGACCAATCTTCACGCCCCTAAAGCGTACTGCTGCGCCCGTATCAAGTCCGGTAACGGATTGCTTAATATAGGTCTCGACATAAAAAGATTTCTTGAAGATTTGACCCGATCCAAAAATCAGTATTACAGCCAATAAGACACCTATTCCAGCTAAGACGAAAATGCCGAGGCGGAAGTAATTAGGATTTGTGTTATTGCTCATGCTGCGTCCTTACTCATAATGCGATTAAAGAATTGATGTACTCTTGGATCCTTGCTGGTATCCCTTAAGACCTTAGGATCGCCCTCGGCAATAATGCCCTTAGCCTCCTTATCCAACATAATGACTTTGTCGGCAATCGCATAAATACTCGCCAACTCGTGCGACACGATCACAAAGGTAATTCCCAGGTTCTTGGATAAATCTTGAATGGTGCTATCAAGGTCAGCCGATGTAATGGGGTCAAGACCCGCCGAAGGCTCATCTAAAAATAGAATTTTCGGATCAAGTGCCATTGCCCTGGCAATCGCTGCACGTTTTTGCATGCCCCCACTAATTTCATTGGGCATATATGACTCGTAAGGCAAAAGACCGACCAAATCAAGCTTGCAACGCGCCAGCAGATTCATTTGATCTTGCGTCAGTTGGGTATATTCCTGCATGAATAAAGTGACGTTATCAAGCAAGTTCATGGAGCCAAATAAAGCTCCTTGCTGATACATCACCCCAAAACTAGTCATGATCTTCTGGCGCTCCGAACCGATGGATGTAGTGATGTTTTGCCCTTCAATGAGCACATCACCAGCCAAGGGCTGATAAAGACCAAATAAATTCTTCAAAAGACTAGACTTACCGCAACCAGAGCCACCAAGTATGACGAAAATTTCACCGTTATTGACTGTGAAATTAAGGTTTTGCATCAAGACTTTAGAACCATAGCCAACCGTGAGGTTCCGCACTTCAATTGCATAAGGGGATTGAGTTTGTGTATTGGGCGTATTCATCAGAAACCAGTCTTATAAGAGATGAATGCAAAAATGCCATCAACCAACACAATCATCACAATACTGCTTACTACTGCACGCGTTGCCGAGATACCAACAGCAGCCGCACCCGTTCCTGTTTGCATACCCCGCAAACAGCCCATAGCTGAAACAACTACGCCAAATAGCGTTGCCTTCACCAGACCCGATAAGATATCTTCCACATCAACGGCAGATAGCATCCCGTTATAAAAGTTAATGAACGGAATGCCATAAATAAGCATCGTTAACATAGAGGAAAAAATACTAACGATATCGGCAAATAAAGTCAGAATCGGCGCCACCAAAATACCCGCCAACACTCTAGGCACGACTAAGAAACGGATCGGGCTTAAACCGCCTGAGACCAAGGCGTCGACTTCGCTGTTCACTGTCATCGTGCCAATCTCCGCGGCAAAAGCAGCCGATGATCGACCAGCTAACAAAATGGCGGTAATCAGCGGGCCCATTTCACGAACAATACCTAAAGCTGCTAATGGCCCTACAAATGAAACGGCGCCAAATTGTCTCATGCCAATCGCAGCCTGAAATGAAAGAATGACGCCAATCAAAAAAGCGACAAGCCCAACGATAGGCAAGGCGGCTATTCCAGCCTCTACAGCGGCATTCATAAAGTCGCCCCATCTCACCTGCTTGGGATTGCGAACCGACCACACTAAATCGGCAAACAAATGGCCCGTAAAAGAAACTAAGCCCACAACATCATCAATTAAATTTTGTGCTGCCATACCAGTACTCACCACAATGCTGCGCTTGGGCTTTATTGCTGGAGTTGGAAATAAATTCGATATCGGATCAAATTCTTTTAAGAGTGGTTCATAGCGCGTATCCAGACCCTGTAACTGAAACTTACCGCCGGCAATGGTTTGCGCCTCTTCCAGCGCGATCAAAAATGCAATACCTGCACCATCCAAGGAAGCAACAGCGCTGGCATCAACTGAAAGTGTTTTAGCTTTGGCATCACCCTCTTTGAACCAAGCATCTTGCGAGTCGCGCACTTGAGTCCATACACCCCCCAAGGAATAGACATTCACAACACCACTTAAGGTGACTTTTGCGTTAACTGCATCTACCGCAGCCCAAACAGCTACCGGGGCATCAGAAATAGTCGAATTAGCGTCAGAAATGCTCATAGGCAAACTATAAGGGATCTGCGTGAAACTGCAGAAAAATGGCTAAAAATGAGAAAGGGCCCAGTTATTCAACTAGGCCCTTAAATAAATTGGTGCGGCTGGCAGGAATTGAACCCACGACCCCTTGGTTCGTAGCCAAGTACTCTATCCAGCTGAGCTACAGCCGCAACAGCCATAATTATGCCATGGAAGAGAAGAACTACATCACTCCGGCCGGACATGAGCGCATCAAGGCGGAGCTTCTGCAGCTCCTAAACCTTGATAGACCCGAGGTTGTAAAGGTTGTGCACTGGGCCGCCAGCAATGGCGACCGGTCGGAAAACGGGGACTATATCTACGGAAAAAGGCGCCTAAGGGAGATCGATAGACGTATTCGCTTTCTTAATAAGCGCCTGGAATTTGCGGTAGTTGTCGATAATTCCGCCAGAAAATCTGGTGAAAACGACTCAGATCAGGTCTTTTTTGGGGCAACTGTGACCTACTCCAACCTTGAGGGTCCTCAAGCAGGTCTGGAAACAACCATCACCATTGTCGGGGTGGATGAAGTAGATTTAGACAAGGGGCATGTTAGCTGGGTATCACCCATAGCAAAGGCCCTAATTAAGTCTCGGATTGGAGATTGTGTTTTTATACAAACCCCAACTGGACCAACTGAAATTGAAATCTTAGACGTTCAATACTTATAGAAAGCAATCTTAGGCGGCACGAGTGCGTGTTACGCGCATGACATCTGGATTGGCACGCAGACTACGCATCACCTTCGATAGATGTAGTCGATCGTAAACCTGAATGGTAAAGCGGATAGTGACTGAGTCTTCCTTAAAGCGATCTTCCATAGAAACATTCATGATGTTTGCATCAGCCGCCGTGACACTGCTGGCAACTCTCGCCAATACACCCTTGCCTTGACGTGTATCGATGGCTAGGTCGAGCTCAAACTCGCGATTGAGCTCTTTGCCCCACTCAACCTCCACCCATTTATCACTGTCTTTAGAGAGCATGCGCAATGCAATCGGGCAATCGTTTGTATGCACCTGTAGGCCCTCGCCTTTACCAAGGTAACCAATAATGTTGTCGCCTGGAATGGGATGACAGCAACTTTGAAAATGAATGGAATTACCTTCTCGACCATCTACCAAAATAGCTTGACGTTGATGGGGGTTGATTTCTTGGCTTGGGGCAACCCAATCGGCAGCGCCAAGCCGCATCTGCTCTGCACCACCCTCTTCATCAATCAAAATTTTGAGTCGAATAGCGAGCTCTTGAGGAGAGCGCCTCCCAAGGGCGATATTGACGCATGCTTCTTCGCGAGTTTTATCGCCTGTCCAGTGCATGAGCTTTTCCCATATCTCGGGTTTTAATAAGGCGGCATCAACCCCTTGTTGACGAAGCGCATTTGCTAAAAGACGTTCACCCAACTGCAGCGACTCGGAATAATGCTTGGTCTTTAGCGAGTGTCGTATGGAGGCACGCGCTTTACCTGTGCGCACAAAAGCCAACCAGCCTGGATTGGGCTGTGAACTAGCGGAGGTTATTACCTCAACAATGTCACTATTTTTTAATTCACTTCGCAGAGGCAATTGCAGGCCGTTAATTTTCACGGCAACACAGGTGTTACCCAAATCACTGTGAATCGAGTAGGCAAAGTCTAAAGCGGTTGCTCCTCTTGGAAGAGCCCTAATTTGCCCAGTAGGTGTAAATACATAAACAGCGTCGGGGAATAAATCAATCTTGACGTGCTCTAAAAATTCTTGAGAATCGCCGCTGCTATCTTGAATATCAATTAAAGATTGGAGCCACTGGTGAGCGCGATTTTGCACCTCACTCATATCAGGTGAGCCATCTTTGTATGCCCAGTGGGCGGCCACACCCGCTTCTGCCACCGCATGCATATCCGTCGTCCGAATCTGAAACTCCACAGGAACACCAGAAGGACCTAGCAAGGTGGTATGCAAAGACTGATAGCCATTGAGCTTAGGTATTGCAATGTAGTCCTTAAACTTTCCAGGCATTGGTTTGTACAAGGAATGCAATATACCTAATGCGCGGTAACACTCATCAATGGAATGAACGGTAACGCGAAAGGCATACACATCTAACACCTGTGAAAAACTCAAGTGCTTAGAGCGCATCTTGTTGTAGATGCTAAATAAGGTTTTTTCACGGCCGCGCAAATCGACATCAAGATTAGCTTTCGCAAAAGCCATGCGAGAAGCCTGAAGAATCTTCTCGACCATCTCCTTGCGGTTGCCACGCGCCCGCTTAACAGCACCTTCAATCACCCGAAAGCGCATCGGCATCGAATAGCGAAAACTCAAATCTTGCAAGTCGCGATAGATGACATTTAAGCCCAGGCGGTGTGCGATCGGTGCGTAAATTTCAATAGTTTCCGCGGCAACTCGGCGGCGCTTTTCCATAGGTACAGCATCGAGGGTACGCATATTGTGGGTGCGATCCGCAAGCTTTACCAAGATGACGCGCACATCACGTGCCATTGCCATAAACATTTTCCGAAAGCTTTCCGCTTGCGCTTCAGCATGACTTTGGAACTCTAATTTATCGAGCTTGGTTAAACCTTCAACTAGTTCAGCGACTTTAGTGCCGAACTTTTCTACCAAATCTGCTTTAGTACAGCCCGTATCCTCAATAACGTCATGCAATAAAGCCGCCATGATGGATGGAGCGTCTAAACGCCAAGTAGCGCAAAGCTCAGCCACGGCCACAGGATGGGTAATGTAGGGCTCACCGCTATGACGGTACTGACCTAGGTGCGATGCATCTGAAAACTGAAATGCTTTCTTAATCTGGGCAATTTCATCTGGCTTAAGATAGCTTATCTTAGAAAGCAAACCATCAATAGATACAACTTGATGCTTTAGCGGAAGATTAGGCGCAGAGGTTGGACCAAAAAGGTGGCGACTTGACTGAGCCAACAAGCTGGCAATAATCGATTTTTTTTCGCCTGATTTTTGATTGTCAGATTGACTATCCAACAACTGTGCTTGAGCCGGGTCTTGAGCTGAATTCTGACCTGCATCAAGCGAAGCATCTTTAGACGAGATGCTTCCTATTTTTTCCGATGTTTTAACTATTCCCAAGGGGAGCTCCACACCGGAACTCCTTAATTAGAGTGGTACTTTGGTCAACATGTCACGGTCAGTCACACCAGCAGCTACCTCGCGCAACGCAACTACAGTAGCTTTATCTCTGGACTCAACACGTGCGGAATGACCTTGCACCAATTGGCGAGCGCGATAAGTCGCAGCCAAAACCAATTCAAAACGATTTGGGATAGTTTTTAGACAATCTTCTACAGTAATACGGGCCATGCTGAACTCACTTAATTTAGCTTCAATACCTATAGGATAACTGATTAGACCCCGAGGCGCTTCAAAAGGGCTGGATTTCTGGCCATACTGGGCCCAGAACGCAGACGACTTGATGCTAGGATGTGTTTCAAGTCAATCAAGGCTTGTTCAAAAGAATCATTTACCACGATGTAATCGGCCTCATGGGCATGCATTAATTCGATATGGGCAGCTGCTAAGCGTCTTTGAATGGTTGCCTCATCATCCTGGCCGCGTTTGCGAAGACGATCCTCTAACGCCTCAATGGATGGTGGAAATATAAATATCCACTGCACCTGCGGAATCAACTTCCGAATTTGCTGAGCTCCCTGCCAATCAATCTCCAACATGACATCGCTGCCCGCCTGCATTTGCGACTCAATCCATGGTTTTGAAGTTCCATAAAAATGGCCATGCACTTCCGCCCACTCTAAGAAATGTCCTTGGTCACGCTCATTTTGAAAGTCATCTTTCGATACAAAACGATAGTCTTTACCATCCACCTCACCCGGTCTTGGTAGACGAGTAGTTGTTGATAAAGAGAGCTTGAGGCCAGCATCATCATTTAGCAAGGCGTTTACCAATGATGACTTTCCAGCCCCAGATGGCGCAACAATCATCAGCATGCTGCCTTGATATGAGGGGGTCAAGATTTGGCTTGTCATGAATATGCGCTATTTAAAGATCAATTGACGATATGTAAATTATTCTAGATTCTGAACCTGTTCGCGCATCTGCTCAATAAAGAGCTTAAGCTCCAATGCAGCCTGCGTACATTCTTCTGAAACCGATTTGGAACTTAAGGTATTGGCTTCACGATTGAGCTCTTGCATTAGAAAATCCAAGCGCTTGCCTACAGGACCTTTCCCGGCTAAGGCGGTATCTACCGCCAACAAATGCGTCTTTAGGCGAGCAAATTCCTCAGCCACATCAATACGCACCGCATAAAGAACCACCTCTTGCCGAATGCGTTCCATCAGCTCTGTACCTGCCTTGGCTTGCTCTTGTGCTGCCAAAGCCTCAGCCAAACGCTCTGTGAGTTTTTCTTGATAATGGGCAACGTATTGAGGAACTTTAGGTTCAACCGTCTGAACAACGTCACGCATTTTGCCGGTAATACTTGTGAGCACACCCACCAAAGACTTGCCTTCGGCATGGCGACTCTCCATGAGCAATGCGAGCGCTGCGCGCCCTGCTTCTACTGTTGCGGTAATCCAGCTATCGTCTTCACCACGTGGCTCAGAAATAATTCCCGGCCAACGCAAAACTTCAGCAATACTTAACTCTTGCGCTTTTGGGAAAGCTTCTTGGGCTTTTTCCTGGAGTGTATAAAGGGCATCAAGACGGTCTCGATTAATAGCCCCCAATACATGAGCATTGCTTTTAGCAGTCCCTGCGGCGCCACTATTAACCCGCCAAGCAGCCCTAAACTCGACTTTACCTCGCGAGAGGCTTTGGGTCGCCATTTCTCGTAAGGCGGGCTCAGCCCCGCGACATTCGTCCGGAAGACGAAATCCTAGATCCAGAAAGCGGCTATTGACAGCCCGACATTCCACCTGCAGATCAGCAACTACACCAGTCCCCAGGGAGACTTGGCGAGAAGCGCTGCCATAACCAGTCATGCTCGATATCATATGGACATTGTAGTTTCATTATTCATGCCTCCACCAAATACCAAATACGCTTACAGGACCCTATTTTTATGAGTACAGCCACCCCAGCCAATATTGCCCGTCCAAGCGGCCGTCAACCTAAAGATCTACGCCCTGTGACGATCTCCAGATCCTTTACAAAGCATGCCGAAGGCTCCGTATTGATCGCTTTTGGAGATACTAAGGTTCTCTGTACCGCCAGCATTCTAGAAAAGGTTCCACCTCACAAAAAAGGCTCTGGTGAAGGCTGGGTAACCGCGGAATATGGCATGCTCCCCCGCTCCACTCATACCCGCAGCGATCGCGAAGCCGCTCGCGGCAAACAATCTGGCCGCACACAAGAAATCCAGCGCCTCATTGGTCGCGCTATGCGTAGCGTCTTCGATTTAAAAGTGCTGGGTGAAAGAACCATTCACCTAGATTGCGATGTCTTGCAAGCTGATGGCGGGACAAGAACCGCATCTATCACCGGCGCTTATGTTGCCGCTCGCGATGCGGTAAACCAACTTCTTAAAAGCGGCGCCCTTACACAAGACCCAATCATCGATAGCGTTGCAGCAATCTCTGTTGGTATTTATCAAGGCACACCAGTTTTAGATTTAGATTACCCAGAAGACTCCTCATGCGATACCGATATGAATGTAGTCATGACCGGCAAAGGCGGCATGATTGAAGTACAAGGCACTGCGGAAGGTGCCGCATTTACTCGCACTGAATTAAACGCCCTATTGGATCTAGCCGAACAAGGCATTGCTGAGCTCACACGCATGCAAATTAAAGCTTTCGCATAAAACCGTCGTCATGAAAAAGTTAGTTCTCGCCTCTAATAATGCTGGCAAGGTAAAAGAGCTTCAAGCGCTTCTGGCGCCACTGAACTTTCAAGTGATACCTCAAGGCGAGCTGGGAATTCCTTCAGCCGAAGAACCTCACCCCACTTTTGTCGAAAATGCCCTTGCCAAAGCACGGCATGCCAGTGAGGCATCGGGTCTGCCAGCCTTAGCAGACGATTCTGGAATTTGCGTGCATGTCTTAGGTGGTGCACCCGGAGTCCTATCCGCGCGCTTTGCGGGGGAAGAAAGTAACGATGCGGCGAACAATCAAAAACTGATTGCAGCGCTCAAAGATAAATCTGACCGCAGTGCGCATTATGTTTGCGCGCTGGTATTAATTAACAGTGAAAATGATCCCGAACCACTGATAGTGCAGACCCGTTGGTATGGAAAGATCATTGATCAAGCGTTCGGTACCAATGGCTTTGGCTACGACCCCCATTTCTTTTTGACAGAGAAAAATTGCACAGCCGCCGAACTCAACCCAGCAGAAAAAAATGCGCTTAGCCATCGCGGCCAGGCTTTACGTCAATTAATTGCGCAGCTTAAATCCCGTGCTTAATTCCAGCCGCAGTAATTTCAACAAAGTCAGCTTGAGCGCCTTGCCACCTTTGGCGCTTTACATTCATTTTCCTTGGTGCGAAAAGAAATGCCCTTACTGTGACTTCAATTCGCATCAAGTTAAAAATGGTGACTCTTCTAATCAAGCAGGATTTGACGAAGAGCGATATATCGAGACTTTGATTGCTGATCTAGAGACTGAGCTACCCAATGTTTGGGGTCGTCAGGTTCATAGCATCTTTATTGGTGGCGGCACTCCAAGCCTGCTATCCGCAGACGGTTTAGATAAATTATTGTCAGCCATTCGCGCGCGGGTTGTTTTGGAGCCTGACGCTGAAATCACCATGGAAGCCAATCCAGGTTCAGTTGAGGCTGAAAAGTTTGCCGGTTTTGCTAAAGCAGGCATAAATCGCGTTTCATTAGGCATTCAAAGCTTTCAAGATACTCCGCTTAAAGCCTTGGGGCGTATTCATAACGGCGCAGAAGCAAGGCGAGCAATTGAGATTGCAATGAATCATTTCAAATCAGTAAATTTAGATTTGATGTACGGACTGCCGGGGCAAACGCTTGAGGGTGCTAAAGCAGATGTAGAAACAGCGCTTTCGTTTAAAACACCTCACCTCTCCTTCTATAACCTCACCTTAGAACCCAACACCTACTTTGCCAGCTTTCCACCACAACTACCAAACGATGATGAAGTCGACGCGATCTTTGAGCAAAACTTAGACCTGCTGACAAACGCGGGCTATCAACGCTATGAAGTCTCTGCCTACGCCCAAAAAAATCAAGAATGCAAACACAATCTCAATTACTGGCGTTTTGGTGACTACATTGGTATTGGCGCTGGTGCGCATGGAAAGATTTCTTTTCCAGACAAAATTACGAGACAAGTGAGAGAACGTCACCCTGAAACCTATATGCAGGCAATGGAAACCAAAGGAAGTGCCCTGCTTGAATCACGCGAAATTCCCGCAAAAGACTTACCTTTCGAATTTATGCTTAACGCGCTCAGACTAACTGATGGAGTGGCTACCAATACGTTTAGCGAGCGTACTGGCCTACCTTTAAGCGTCATTAGCAAAGGCCTGTCTGTAGCCAGCCAGAAAAAGCTATTAGATGAAAATCCAGGTCAATTAAGAGCAACGCCACTGGGCTTACGCTACCTCAACGATCTACAAGAATTGTTCTTGGATTAATTTAAATCAGCTGTTAAATGAAATAAGCCTCTTATCGGCCACTCCAGATTGGCGACTCACCTTTTAAAAACGCAGCTACGCCATTTCTAAAGTCATCACTACCATAAGTCTGCGCAATTAGATCGGCACAATCAGGTAATTGATATTTGATGAGGCGCGCCAATACTAGCTTGCTCGATTTTTGCGTAATCGGCGCTAACTTGCTTAATCGTTCAGCAAGCTTTTCTGCTTCGAGCCCTAGTTGATCTTGCTCATAAGTTGCCAATAGATAACCATGCTTGACTAATTCTGATGCGGAAATCATTTCAGCCAAAAGGAGCATGCGCTTGACGATATTGATATTGAGATGAGCGACAAGCCAGGCGATATTGCCGGCGGATAAACAATTTCCTAGAGTTTTAGCAATCGGGACGCCAAACTTGGCTTCTGGCGTTGATATACGAAAGTCGCAACAAGATGCGATTGCCAATCCCCCGCCAACTGCCATGCCATCAATCACAGCAATGGTTGGCATTGGCAAGAGCGCCAAAGGCGCCAAGTAATCATCGATACCCTGCTCATAGCGAATGCCGTCGTTTCCATCCCTAAATGCAGAAAACTGAGCTATATCACTGCCAGAAACAAAAGATTTGCCTCCAGCACCCCTAAATATGACCACGCGTACTGCTGGATTTTGGGCTAAGTCTTGGCAAATTGTTTGCAGACTTTGATACATCGCCGCCGTCATCGCATTGCGAGCAGCAACATGATCAAACGTAATGTGGGCAATATTGCCGCGGATCTCTAGTGAAACCCGGGCAGTATTACCCTCCTTAGCTTTTACAGCTTCCGCTTCTTGACTGCCCATGTAATGCTTATTCAGCCTTAATGTTAAGACTCTTCACAAGGCGCTGATATTTAGCAAGCTCACCCGCCAAGAACAAGCTAAATGCCGCAGGTGTTGCAGGGCCTTCAGGTTGCAGGCCTTGCGCATCCAGCGTCTTTTTAATTTCAGGATCATTCATCGCTGCTTTAACTGCTTGATCGATCTTATTAACGACCGCTGGATCCATTGCCTTAGGACCCATCACTGAGTACCAATTCGTTACATCAAAACCAACAATACCCACCTCAGCGAATGTAGGTACGTTTGGCAAAAGTGATAAACGCTTTGGTGTGGAGATTGCAAGAGCTTTCAAATTACCTTGACGAATTTGTTGCAAATTAGGAGGCAAGGTATCAAAGTTCATTGTAATTTGACCACCGAGCAAGTCCACAATCGCCTGACCACTTCCTTTGTAAGGCACATGGTTCATTTGAATACCAGCAATCTTAGAGAATAAGGCGCCCGCCAAGTGCTGAGTACTACCAATACCTGAAGATCCATAGGTCATTTGCCCTGGATTGGACTTCGCTAAGGAAATTAACTGCGCTACAGAATTTACTGGCAGCGAAGACTTCACTACCAACACATTAGGCACGTAGCCAAGGTAAGTAATCGGTGTGAAATCAGTCGCAGGGTTATAAGGAACATTTGTTAATACAAATGGAGAAATCGCATTGGAATTGGAGTGCCCCATTAATAATGTGTATCCATCAGGTGCGGATTTTGCAACTAGGTCTGCGCCAATCGTGCCGGCAGCACCTGACCTGTTTTCAATAATGACGCTTTGACCCAATACCTCACTCATCTTTGGCGCAATTGCTCGCGCCACAATATCCGTGCCTCCGCCTGGCGCAAATCCAACAATCAGGCGTATCGGTTTTGATGGGTAAGCTTGTTGACCTACCGCTAAAAATGAACTTGTGGCAAGGGCGACAGCGAGCAAACTATGAACAGCCCATTTAGGTGCTTTAACCAACATACAGTCTCCAGTTTTGTTTTAATTGTGTTTTTGATGTGTTTGATACTATTAGCGAGTAATTCTAAACATATAAAAACCATTGAGACAATGATGAAAACACCTATTAATGGACCCTCATTAGAGGCCCAACATTCACAATCTAGGCCTTTACCCCTTCAAGGGGTCCGTGTTCTTGACGTAAGTCAAGTAATGGCCGGGCCTTACTGCTGCATGTTATTGGCTGATCTTGGCGCGGAAGTCATCAAGGTGGAACCACCAGGCACAGGAGATCAAACACGAGGCGCCATGGGATTCAAGATGAAAGGTTCAGATAGCATGGGCTTTCTGAATA
>CAZHWF010000010.1:7098-11144 GCA_964536365.1 uncultured Polynucleobacter sp. | reverse complement strand
CGAAGCGTCACTCTGAATCTCAAGTCGGAAGCGGGTAAAAAAGTATTTTTTGAATTGGTCAAGACGGCCGACATCTTGGTTGAAAACTATCGCCCCGGCGTGATGAAAAAACTAGGAATCGACTATCCAAATCTACAGCAGATTAATCCCGGCCTTGTCTATGCCAGCATCTCAGGTTTTGGGCAAACTGGTCCATGGGCAGATCGCCCTGGTTTTGACCTCATGGCGCAGGCCATGTCTGGCGTGATGAGCGTTACTGGTTATCCTGATGGACCTCCCGTCAAAGCCGGCGTACCAGTGGCTGATATTGGCTGCGCTCTTTTTGCGGTATACGGCATTCTGTCAGCATATATTGGCAAGACCAAAACTGGTGAAGGTCAATTTATCGACGCCTCGCTCTTTGACTCAGCTCTCGCTTTTTCAATTTGGGACACAGCGCAATATTGGGGCACTGGGGTTGAGCCATACAAATTAGGTACGGCAAACCACATGAGCGCACCCTATCAAGCCATGAAAGCCTCTGACGGCTATTTTGTTATGGGTGCTACAAATCAAAAGCTTTGGAAATTGCTTTGCGACAAAATTGGTAGGGCTGAATTATTCGAAGATGCGCGTTTTAAAACTAATCCACTGCGCCTAGCCAACAGAATCGAATTAGCATCTGAATTAGAAAAAACATTTACCACTAAAACTGCAGATGAATGGGTTACCACTTTATTGGCTGAAGGCATTCCTGCTGGCCCAATCAATACTTATCCCCAAGCATTTGATAGTGAACATGGACGCCATCGCAAGATGCGCATGGAAATTAATCATCCTATTGAAGGAACCGTTCCCAATATTGGCTTTGCGGTCAAAATGAATGGCACCCCCCAGCAAGTCTATCGCCATCCTCCTTTGCTTGGCGAACACACTAAAGAGTTGCTAGATGAGCTTGGGATCAAGGGCGAGGAACTCAAGTCACTAGAGGTTGGTGGCGCATTCGCTCCTTAAATGATTTTTTGTCAATATCGCTGATTTAGAATTGAATACACCTCCCTCGCAAATTGAGAAAATAGAGCATACTCATGAATCGATCTAAAGCAAAAAAAGCCCTAGTTAATATCCTTTGCGAAATTCAAAATCCAAATGAAATGCAATTTTTTCTCGAGCAAGTATTAACTGTTGCCGAGATAAATGATCTTCTCGATAGGATTCGGATATATCAAAATCTATCCTGTACCGAAGCACCCCAAAGAGAATGCGCTAAAGACTTGAATGTCAGCATTTCCAAAGTAACCAGGGGCGCATCTAATTTACGAAACCCAAAAACAAAAGATTATTGGAAGTCAAAATTTGCCTGAATTCAATTGATTATTGAAAGATATTTTCTTGCTTATTAATTCCTAGAAATCGTTGATGCACAGTTTGCATCCTATCAATTGTTTGCTCTAAAGCCTCAAGAGCCTCAACATCATCCAAAACACCTCCGAGCATTCCATAGAATAGCGCCGGAAATCCCGATCCCGCCATAATCATTTTATTGAGCATGATGTTCAGCATAATTTGAGAGTACACAGCCGTATGTCCATATCTCCTGCCAACCACAATAATGGCAGCAATTTTATCCACGAGAGGACGATCAAGAGGTCGCAAATACCCATGCCCCACCCGCTCTAAAAAAGCCTGAAATTTACTATTAGTACCAAATGCATGAATTACAGGCATATAGATAATGCCATCAGCTGCTCGCATATCGGCCAAAATACTTGGCACATCATCTGACACGCCACACGGGGAATATTGACAAAGATTATCGGCATCACATATTTCGATGCGCTTTTCAGACAAATGGATAAAGTTTCCGGATAACCCTTTAACGCTAAATTTGTCTTGCAAAATAGCGCAAATATGGTTGCTCAAACCATTTTTTCGAGACGAGCCAACCAAAACACATACTTTCATAGCGACCACTCCAGTTAGCAAGCTTTGTTGAATAAAAACCAGTGACTCCTAAATTCATAGTAATTAATCACCGATAAATGAACTGATATTCAATTTGCTAACTATTCATGAACATATTCCTCAATAAAATTTTGAAGGATTTTCATGCCATGCTCTGTACCTATGCTTTCAGGGTGAAACTGAATGCCCTCCATCCTTAATGAAGCAAGCCTTATCCCCATAATGTAACCATCATCCTCAGATCTAGCGGTAACTTCAACATCCACAGGAAGATCTTCGTCTGCAATTACAAGCGAGTGATAACGCATTGCGGCAAAAGGCTGATTGGAAAAAGAATTAAAACAGCCTTTTTGATCATGCGATATTTGGCTTGTTTTTCCATGCATAAGATGTTTCGCATATTCAACCCTAGATCCACAATGTAAGCCCATAGCCTGATGACCCAAGCAAACACCTAATACCGGCAAACGTCCTGCATTCAATTCAAGCAATTTTCCATAACCAGAATCCGCAGGATGCCCAGGACCAGGGCCAAGCAAAAGAGCATCGCCGGCAGACTCGTGAATCGCATGCATTAACCTTGTATCGTCTTTTCTGTACAAACTCACTTCACAGTCGATTTTTTGCAAATAACCCACCAAAATATGCACAAAACTATCATATGCATCAACAACGATTACATGATGTGACATGAAATTTCCTCATTCGTGATCGCCTTGAATACAGATCCCATCTTATGCAATGTTTCAAGATACTCGTTCTCAATCACAGAATCAGCCACTATTCCAGCCGATGCTCGTAATGTAAATACACCATCACATTCGACCGTAGATCTAATACACAAAGCCGTATTAATAAAATTTGCCCCTAAAGTCATTACTCCTAGGGCTCCGGCATATAGACCCCTATCACTATCTTCAATTTCAGAAATGAGTTCTATGGCCCGAATTTTTGGCGTTCCAGTCATGGTGCCCGCAGGAAAAGAGGCTTGTAATGCGTCAAACTTATCACAATCCCTTTTGAGCCGTGACTTGACAGTGGAGACCATGTGATAAACATGTGAGTATTCCTCGACAGACATTAGTTCGGAAACCTCGAGACTTTGAGGTAAAGAAATTCTGGATAAATCGTTTCTACAAAGATCCACCAACATCATATGCTCGGCTATTTCCTTGGAATTTGAATGAAATTCCACTATCGCATCATCTTTACTGCCGACAGTTGACTTGCCGAGTGTTCCGGCAATTGGCCTCATGACCAATTGCTCCTTATTGATATATATAAACGACTCAGGGCTAGCACCGATTACCCTATATTCGCCGCAATCTAATAAATACATATATGGAGATGGGTTCATCAACCTCAAGCGCGCGTATACATCTAAAGCGCTTATTTTCGAAGTAACTTCCAGTTTTTGACCAATTTGAATTTGGTACACGTCACCAATTTGAACATGCTTTAGGGCGCTACCCGCCTTTTGCAAATAACCCTCTCTTGATGTCTCTCTCTGAACAAAAAAATCATCATTCTCTGAGTGGTTGGATAAGGGGCTAATTAGTGGATTAGATTTCACATCTACATAGCTTAAATATGGCTCAATTCGGGATACTCCAATTGAAGCTGCACCAACAAAACCATATTCATGCAATGTGACTTCATCATGGGTGCACTCAATATAGGTAGAGTAACAAACCAAGGAAATATCGGGCATAGCACCCTCAACATAGCCGCTGATTTCCTCTATGAAATAAACAGTGTTGTAGGAAAAAGTTACAAATGCCAGAACACCATCCTTAATCCCTTGGAACTGGGAGTCCAGTAATCTTAAAAAATCCCACACCGACTTTCTCTCGACTAATTGATACTGTAACGTTTGAGCGCTCGAAGCAATTAGATGCTCGTTACCGTAAAGCAGTCGAATGCTATTAATCAACTCATTATTTCCAATAATAGTGACGGTACAGTTGAAAACCTTGATGTTTAGCACTGGATCAATACCAACTATGGACACCTTTGAATCATGCGATCTATGACCTAAAGACTCCATCAATACCATATTTTTACTATCAAATTCTGCCAATAGATTTCGATAGAAACCAAAT
>CAZHWF010000010.1:0-6998 GCA_964536365.1 uncultured Polynucleobacter sp. | reverse complement strand
AATTAGGGTTTATTAACACGCCTATATTTGATATCACTCGCCCGCAGTAATGGCTATCTCTTGCAATGCAAATGGATCTTTACTTGGGGCGCTAGGTTTAGCTGGAGCCTTCGCCTTTGTTCCTGGCATTAATTCAAAATCGGGAACAAAGATTGTTAAGGTACTGCGGAGTTGATCAAAGACTTTACGATCGCCATCAAACTTCACCTTGCCTTCAGTTTGCAATTTATCAAAACTTGTTTGACCACCCATCACTTGCTCAAGATCACTTCGATTTAGCGTAATAGTTAAATTTGGGTTTTTTGCTAATTGTCCCTTAATATTCGTTAAGGTTGAATTATTCATCTCAACAACATATTTTTCATCATTATCTGGAGTGATGAGGTTGATGGTGAACTTCATACCAGCGGCTTTTTTGCTATCCATGCTAATGCCCAAAGAATTCAACCAGAGCTCTGTACCCATCGCCCGAATCATGTCGGGACCAGTGGATTTTGGTGCAGTTCCGGCAGGCATGCCATGACGTAATTCATAAGCAGCGCCTAAAAAACTGTTGCGTACACTTGGACTTTCTTTTTGATAGCCGATCTGCTCAAAAATATCAGCCAATAAATCTTTCGCAGCAGTGTTATTTGGCTGGGCGTACACCAATTTATTCACAATTTCCATGGCTTCGCGATATTTACCTTGCTTATAAAGTTCTCTACCTTTTGCCAAGATCTTGCCCGAACCCCCCATCATCTCAACATATAGCGGTGCAGAATCTTTTGGGGATAAAGGAATTAATGTTGCTGGATTTGCATCCCAATAACCTAAATAGCGGTTGATAACAGCACGGCTATTGTGCTCTTCTGATCCGTGATAGCTATGAGCAGCCCACTGCTGTTTCAAACTCTCTGGTTGCTTATAGACATTTTGAATTTCATTGATGGTTACACCCCTATTGGCCAAATGCAGCACTTCGTTATGTAAATGTGCATAGCTATCACGCTGAGTACGCATTACCTCTTGAATGCGCTCATTACCCCAACGTGGCCAGCTATGCGACGCAAACATCACCTCGCTCTCGTTGCCGTAACGATATAAAGCGTTATTAATATTTTTAGACCAAGCTAAGGAGTCTCGAACTAGAGCGCCACGTAATGTATAGATGTTATGGATGGTTCCGGTAATATTTTCCGCAGCCCAAAATGCCTTCATTTGCGGGAAATAAGTATTCATTTCCGCAGGAGCTTCTGTGCCCGGTGTATTTTGGAACTCCATCTCCACACCATCTACAGTCATTTTTTCAAAAGGCTGAGTGATATAGACATTGGGTTCGATCAAACCCAAATTACCAGCAGCGGTATTTTTACCAATGGACTGATCAACGTGCCCAAATGGGCTGCGAGGTAACAAAACCCCGTACTGAAAGAACAGGCGACGCGACATAGCATTACCGGCATAAACGTTTTCTGCTACAGCATGATCCATGAAGCCAGCCGGAGCAATCACCTTAACTTTGCCACTCTTCACATCAGCTTCATCGACAACGCCACGTACACCACCAAAGTGATCTGCGTGAGAATGCGAATACACCACAGCCACAACGGGACGCTTACCTAATTTTTCGTTAACAAGCTCTAATGCAGCGCGTGCAGTTTCTTTTGCTGTTAATGGATCAAACACGATCCAGCCGCTATTGGTTTTAATGAAGCTGATATTGGCCAAGTCAAAGCCACGCACCTGATAAATCTTACCCGGCACCACCTCATAAAGTCCGTATCCCATATTGAGAATAGCTTGGCGCTGCAATGAAGGATGGACACTATCAAAGTCTTTGCCTTGCAATAAAAAATCGTAACTGCCCATATCCCAGGCCACATTACCTGCGTCAGCCATGATGGATTTGTACGGTGGCGCAGCTATAAAACCTTTTTTAGATTCCTCAAAATCACGCTTATCCTCAAAAGGTAAAGTCTTGCGTAAGCCATTTTGTAGCTCAACGGTATAGCTAGAGGGCGCCTTACCTTTAGGATCAAAATGCTTGCCTTGCATCGCGCCAGGATCGGCAACGACTCCACCCCCGCCAGCCGCATAAGCAGAGCTGGCAATAAGAAAAGAAGTTACGAGTGCGATTCGAGTGAGCTTTGTTTTCATGATCATTTAAGGAAATTGTGAGAAATGCTGGAGATTCTGAAATATTCGTAAATGATATGGCGCTGAAATTGAAGGGCAATTAGCTCTTGGGCTAATTAATTGTCGATCAAGCCGTAAAAATAATTAGGTCGGCTTGACTGGCAAGGTAAATATGAATTTAGCGCCCTGCTCTGGGTTTGATTCAAACCAAATCTTTCCACCATGACGCATTACGATGTGTTTGCAAAGCCAGAGACCCAAGCCCATGCCATTACGCTTCGTTCCGGATAGCAATTCGAATATCTGCGCCTGCATTTCTTGAGGAATGCCATTACCGTTATCAGCAATGCTGACCTGCACTTGATCGCCGACTCTCTCCCCGACAATCGTCAATACTTTCGGGTTTTTATGCGAAATAGCTAAAGCCTGAATGGCGTTATTCAAAATATTCAAAATCACTTGTTGGATTTCCCCGCGGCTGGCGCATGCAATTAAAGACTGTTCAAGTCGCAGCTGAATTTGGATATTTTTAGAAATAATTTCTGGTTTTGCAATACTAATGACAGATTCAATAACACTACCCACATCCAAAGTATTAGAATCCGACTTTTCATCTGAAAAAATAGATCTCAGGGATTTAATAATATTCGCAGCACGCTGATTATCGGAAAGCAAAGTATCTAAAACCTCTTTTTGCAACAAAGGATCGAGCTCCCCTGCAGCCAATTTCTTTTGTAGAAACTGAATGTTTAAACTCGATGCGCCCAATGGTTGATTAAGTTCATGGGCGATAGAGGCTGATAAAGCACCAGTAGCGGCTGTCTTATTAGCCCGCAAGAGTGAGGCAATCAAGTTTTCTCGCTCTACTAGCAGTGCTTTAATTTCTTCATTTTCTATGGCTGACTTTACGCTAGCAATCGCTATACGTTCAGCCCAATACCCGCCTATGGCAATATATGAAAGTGTATTCATTACCAGCTGAGCGATCGTAAAAAAGATCAGAATCTGAGGAATTTGATCAACCTGACGAATATTAATGGTCGAGGCTGTCAGTACGGCCAGACGAGCTAGGGCAAAAAATAATTCGGCATAGCTTGCATACTGCAAATAGAGTAGCTGCCTGGAAGGCTCTTGCTTGCACTTTACTCGTAATTCGAAAATCTGCCAGATGTAGAAAATACTTGCAAGGCAGCACATAAAGGCTGTTCGCATCTCAAAGTTTCCATAAAGACGCATGACCTCAAAAATGCATAAAAATAATGCGATAGAAGCCATAAGGTATATGACTATTTTTTTACTAACCTCTCTATTGAGAGACAAGCAAAATAGCACTTGCAATACCGCGGCTGCATAAAAAAGTGTATTGCCAATCGTAAAATTAAATTCTGGTCTGGCGATATCTTTAATTATTAAAATGCCGCCGCCAAAAGTAAATAGACCCAAAAAACTCACTAGCAAGGAACTCATCCAATATAAATTGGGGCGCGCAAATTTTTGTGATCGATAGTAGTGATAGAGCCCAAAAAATAAGCCCATTTGAATCACCGCAATAATGAAGAAGTAAATGGAAAGCAAGACTTTCATGTGCTCTATGGTACATCCAGATTGGCACAGGTCTAAAATATCGCCATGATTATTAGAAGCAATTTCTTCAAAGTCCTGTTGCTGAGTTTTTCCACCTTAATGCTGGCTGTGCCTATTCAGGTTTACGCCCAATCCGCCTTTTTCAATGCGGCTAATAATTACCTTAAAAAGCGTGCAGACGCTTTTATGACGATTACTGGCTACTCACTCACCCCAGATGTCACAACAGGCTCTCTATCCATACGCAATAGCGATCGAGATAGTTCTGATTTACAGATGATTTCTTTAGGCGGCGGTGATCGTATTAGCGCCGATTTTCCGCTCTACCTTGAGGGAACCATGGCTATTAACCGCTACAACCCAACCTTTACAGATGGAATTGGCAATAGCTCCGTAACGGTACCAGTCCATTGGAATAGCATTACCGGCACTGGAGGCATAGGCTGGGACTTTCCCATTACCGATGAGTTGCGATTTCGCCCAATTGCCAATGTGATGCTGGGCCACCTTGAAAGTGATCTATCGATTGCTTCAAGGGTGATTGAGAATCGAACTGGAGTCGATATGCAATTTCTAAACGGAGGCCGCATGAATTCCTATGGCCTTGGTGGCTCCGTCATGCTCGATTATGAAAATTACAAGCCTAATCAAGAGATTGACGTTGAACTTCGGTACACCAATATTCCAGTAAGAACATTCGATAGCTCAGCTGCCGTACAGGGATCGGCGGACTCTCAAAGCCTTGCTATTTGGGCTCGCAGTCGCATTCCAACCCCCATCAGCTTTTTAGATAGGCCGCTGCGCGCAGTCTTTGAACTAGCCCATACAGAATTCTTAGGTGACTTACGCGGAGCTCTCGGCTTTAACTCATTGTCTTCTGTAGGCACCGGCTTTGAAATTGATCGCAGCGCTTCCGACCCCATCTTCTCCAGAGTACGAGTAGTCTTTCGTTATCAGTTTGGTCAAAATGTCCATGGCACCTCGATTGGGTTGGCGGCAAGCTTCTAATCTACATAAATTGAACTCACCATAGGTCTTTATGCCTAATATATCCGTCTGCCACCTCGGGCATAAAAGAGCGTTTCTTTGATCGTGGCCGTCAAGGATGCGCAAGCCACCCCTTTGGGGTGCCCTTGACGGAATCACCTTCTCAGCAATTCATTGATAGTCATATGGTGATTTATTTTGTTTAACTCTTTGAGGTACGGCCTCTACATTGCTCATTCATCTAAACGAATAATGAAGAGGTCTCATGGATAAAGAGCAGTATTATTTCTCGCTTGATTTAGAGCTCAACAATTCGCAAGATAATTCCACAGTAAACCCAAAGATCATTCAGGTCGGCATAGCCGTTGGCAATTACCATGACTATATCAATCAATCCCTATCTACGTATAAATGGTTCTTAGATCCTCAAGAGCCTATTTTTGAGTTCATCACCCAATTAACAGGCATTTGCAATCAGGATATTTCTGACTATGCAGTTCCACATGAACAAGTAGCTAAAGAAATTGGGGAAATCATTACTGCGCGCAATTGCTTTGTTAATCCCATTACCTGGGGCGGTGGCGATTCACTTGAGCTGAAAGCTGAATTTAAAGATCGAGGCATCAGCTTTCCTCATTTTGGTCGTCGCTGGATCGATGTCAAAACTTGGTATAGCCTGCACATGCTTGCGATGGGCAAAAAACCAAGTGGCGGCCTATCCTCAGGCCTTAGTTCTTTTAAGCTTCAGATTGAAGGCAGCCCACATAGAGCGGATGTTGATGCTCTTAATACTTTGAGGCTTTTCTTTGAAATCCTTCACAGGCACAATCGGATCTATCAACTGGTAAGCGATGCCAAGGCTTTGAAATAGCCGCATCTATATACCTAAAAATAGGGTTATTTTGATTCTATACGCACTTTTGTTGACATTAAACTATAATATATGCATATTTGTTGACATTAATGGATAAATTGAGGCCCTATGAGCACTTCTGTTGACCAGCTGCCCCTCTTGCTTTTTAGTTCGAGAGAAGACAAAACCAACGCCCAGAGAATTTCCCGCTTGGCTAGGTCTGGGCGTTTGCGTCAAATTTATCGTGGCATTTACACCAGCGACCTCAATAGCCCACTCGAGCAAATCATTCGACCAAATTGGCGGCAAATTACCGAATATCTATATCCAGGCTCTGTAATAGCTTACCGCTCTGCTCACCTTTGCAAACCAGACGATAGCGGCAATGTATTTTTGGTGTCCGGCAATAGAGCACGTCAAATAGTATTTCCGGGGCTAACTCTAAATATCTTGCCAGGTCCTACTGCGGTTCAATCGCATAAAGATTCGCTAAACGATACCCCTTACGGAAAACTCTTTATATCCTCAGAGGCTAGGCGGCTGCTAGAAAATCTCTATAGCCGTAAAGGCTCAGATATCCGCACTATGGGTCGCCCTTGGGTTGAGTCTTATTTGAGTAAGCTATGCACCATTCGTGGTGAACATAAGCTCAATGCACTACGTGATGACGCTAAAGAGGTTGCCACTCAATTGGGTCTAGAGGTTCAATTTAAAACTCTAGATACAATTGTTTCCGCATTAATGCAAACTGGTAAATCTCGCTCTCTACGTGCAGCCGATGCATTAGCACGCGCCGCTGGCAAGCCATATGATCCTGATCGTATTGAGATCTTTGAGACTTTATTTTCTGCTTTAAGAAAGCCTTTTCCAATCATTCAAGATCCGGCGAAAACTGGCAAAAGTGCATTTAATTTTGCATTCTTTGAGTCATACTTTTCGAACTACATTGAAGGCACTACATTCACCGTCGAAGAGGCCTCCGAGATTATTTTCGATGGGAAGATGATTCCAAAACGAAATGAAGATTCGCATGATGTACTGGGCACCTTTAAAGCAATCATGGAGCAGCCCTTTCGCTCTAAGCCCCCAAAAGATGAAGATGATTTCTTAGCGTGGCTTTTGCAATGTAACCTCCAAATACTATCTAGTCGCCCAGATAAAAATCCAGGCGAATGGAAAGAGCAAACCAACCAAGCGGGCAATACCATTTTTGTTCACCCAGAGCTTGTAAAAGGTACTTTGCGCGAAGGATTCAAACGCATCGCTTTACTAGAAGACCCATTTGCGCGCGCATTGATGGCGATGTTTGTAGTTACCGAAGTGCACCCATTTATGGATGGCAATGGCCGAACTGCGCGCCTAACGATGAATGCTTACTTAACTCAACACTCCGCCTCTCGCATTATTATTCCCACAGCTTATCGCACCTTGCTAACCGGCTTTGCTAGCCTTAAGA
>CAZHWF010000009.1:0-31068 GCA_964536365.1 uncultured Polynucleobacter sp. | reverse complement strand
CTCTCCCAGCAGAGCAAAACCACCGACATCTAGCGATAAAACTAAAAGACACTCACAACAATCACAGATTTTATCCAATTTTTGTGCAAGTGCGCAAATTCCTTACTAGAGCACCTTAGAGAGCCGTTTCATGGCCTCCTCTTTGCCCAATACAACCAAAACAGAATCAATAGCGGGCGTCTGTGTTGTGGCAAATAATGCATATCTAACGGGCATAGCCAATGCAGGCATTTTGAGCTGATGTTTTGCTAAGACCTGTTTAAAAACAGCTGCATATGACTCTTTCGTAGGCTCCGCTAAATTGATGGCCTCAATTAAGTCTTTTAACGCTGGAATAATTGCTTCCGAAATATTCTCTTTCTTTTGTTCGAGCGTTAAATTGGGTGCTGGCAAATAGAAAAGCTTGGCACCTTCAGCAATTTCAAGCAAGGTATGCGCACGATCTTTAAGCAACCCCACAACTTGCACAAAGTCAGGGCCAACCTCAGTATTAATTCCCAATTCATGAGCGAATGGTTTAGTAGCAGCCGCCAATTTAGCTGGGTCAGCATTTTGAATGTATTGGTGGTTAAGCCAAAGTAATTTTTCTGGATTATGTTGAGCAGGAGAGCGCCCCAAACTTTCCAAGTCAAACCAATCTACGAATTGTTCTTTAGTAAACACCTCCGCATCGCCGTGTGACCAGCCAAGGCGCGCAAGGTAATTTAAGATTGCCTCTGGAAGGTAGCCAGCTTTTTGATAATCACGCACACTCATTGCGCCATTACGCTTACTCATTTTTTCACCGGAGTCGTTTAAAACCGTCGGTAGATGGGCGTATACCGGCGGCACTCCACCAAGCGCCTTCATGATATTAATTTGGCGCGGCGTATTATTTACGTGATCGTCACCTCGAATTACATGGGTGATCTTCATATCCATGTCATCAATAACTACGCAAAAGTTATAGGTAGGCGTGCCATCAGGGCGAGCAATCACCAAATCATCTAACTCATCATTGCTGATTTCAATTTGACCTTTAACAGCGTCATTCCATGCAACTGAACCACCAATGGGATTCTTAAAACGAATTACGGGGTTGACTCCCTTGGGTATTGGCGGCAAAGTTTTACCAGGCTCAGGTCTCCATAAGCCGTTATAGCGCGGCTTTTCTTTATTGGCCATTTGCTGGTCACGCAAATGATTGAGCTCATCTTCGCTCATATAACAGGGATAAGCCAAACCAGCATCTAGCATCTGCTTAACAACCTCACGATAGCGATCAATGCGTTGCATCTGATAGATCGGACCCTCATCGAGATCTAGTCCAAGCCAAGACATTCCCTCGATGATGACGTCTACTGCCTCTTGAGTAGAGCGCTCCAAATCCGTATCTTCAATACGTAGAATAAAGTCGCCTTTGTTATGGCGTGCAAATGCCCATGGATAGAGCGCGCTGCGAAGATTTCCCAGATGAATAAAGCCCGTGGGACTAGGGGCGAAACGTGTACGAATATGCATAGTTCACATTATCTCAGGTCAGCTTGGATATGACTAAATCTGAAAAAAAGTGGATACTTTGATCTATGAATGAATTACTGGTATTTATGTGTGATGGCGCCCCCGTGCGCGGGGAAATTGTCTCAATTGGGACCGCTTGGCAGGCCGTTTTAGAGCGCCGCAGTGATCCTCCTGCGGTACGCCGTATTTTGGGTGATTTTGTAGGGGCTGCCACCCTCCTCAGCGCCAGCCTAAAATTTGATGGCACCTTGATTATCCAAGCGCAAAGCAAGGGTCCAATTCAATTGCTAGTAGTGGAGTGTAAATCTGACCTATCCATGAGGGCGACAGTTAAGCTTTCTGTAGACGCCTCAGAGATTGCTGCAGACGCAAGCCTTGCCGATCTTTTGGACGTAAGTAATACTGGCAGACTCGTTATTACGCTTGATCCATCTGATAGGGAACCGGGGCAGGCCCCATACCAAGGCATTGTTGCCCTTCAAGATCATCAAGGCTCCGTAATAAAACCCGTATCTAGCGCAGCGGAAGCAATTTCTCTATACATGCAAAATTCAGAGCAGCTAGACACTCGTATTTGGTTGGCATCAAACGATACGCATATCGGTGGCTTACTATTGCAGCGTCTACCCAACTCAGGCGGCCATACCCACCTTGATCCTCAAGTGGCTGCGGAGGGATGGTCTCGTATTCAAACTTTAGGCGAGACAATTACCGACGATGAGTTACTCAGCTTGCCACCTGAAACCATCTTGCGCAGACTCTTTTTGGAAGAATCGACTGAGAATGGCGTGCGTAGCTTCCCTGCCCGCCCCATCCGCTTTTCTTGCCGATGTTCACGCACTAAAGTTGCCGATATTTTGAGAATGCTCGGCGAAGAGGAGGTGCAAAGCATTCTTGCCGAGCAAGGCGTTGTTGAAACAACCTGTGATTTTTGCGCAAAGCCTTATCGGTTCGACGCAGTAGATTGTTTGCAGGTATTTAAAACGGATCTATTGAGCGATGCAACAAGACCGCCATCAAGTGGTCATTGATATTACTGCTTAGTTGCTTGCGTTTCTTCGGTAGTTTGTGTAGACGATGATTTATCGGCCGGCAAAATTTGTACAAAAAATTCGCCTTCTTTTATTAAGCCATGCTCCACTCGTGCGCGCTCCTCGATTGCGCGAGTACCATCTTTTAAGTCTTTAACATCTCCAGCGAGCTTGGCATTACGCAAGGCCAAGAGACTATTTTTAGCCTCTTGAAGCTCTACTTGTCGCTCCATCTCATAAACCTTTAGCCACCCACCCTTACCCAGCCACAGTGGGTACTGGATTGCAATGAGCAATACCAGCATAGAGTAGATGACAATGCGCATGGAATCTTATTTGCTATTAGCGCTTTAAGTTGTAAAAGACTGACTTGCCAGGATAAGTGGCAACATCACCCAAGTCTTCTTCAATACGCAAGAGCTGGTTGTACTTCGCAATTCGGTCAGAACGAGATAAGGATCCTGTTTTGATTTGACCGGCATTTGTGCCAACAGCGATATCGGCAATGGTGCTGTCTTCAGTTTCACCGGAGCGATGTGAAATGACTGCAGTGTAGTTGGAGCGTTTCGCCATTTCAATTGCGGCAAACGTCTCTGTCAATGTACCAATTTGATTAATCTTAATGAGGATGGAATTAGCAATCCCCTTCTCGATCCCCTCTTTAAGAATACGCGTATTGGTAACAAAAAGATCGTCGCCAACCAACTGAATGTTTTTGCCAAGTTTCTTGGTAATATCCGCCCAGCCATCCCAGTCGCTCTCATGCATTCCATCTTCAATAGAAACGATTGGGAATTGATCAGCCAAGCTACCGAGATAGTCTGAGAATTCGCTAGAGCTTAATTGCAGCCCTTCGCCAGATAGATGGTACTTACCATCCTTATAAAACTCACTTGCCGCGCAATCCAAGGCCAAAAGCACATCTTCACCAGCCTGGTATCCAGCACCTTCAATCGCCTTCATGATTGTCTGTAAGCACTCTTGATTACTCTTAAAGTTAGGCGCGAACCCGCCCTCATCACCAACTGTAGTTGGCATGCCCTGTGCTCCTAAAATCTTTTTGAGCTCATGGAATATCTCTGCACCACAACGCAATGCATCGCGGAAGTTTTCTGCGCCAACCGGCATGACCATAAATTCTTGAATATCTAAGCTGTTATTTGCATGCGCACCGCCATTCACAATATTCATCATAGGAACTGGTAACTGCATGCCGCCAGAGCCGCCAAAATAACGATACAAAGGTAAACCTGCCTCTTCCGCAGCAGCACGAGCAACAGCCATAGAAACAGCAAGTGTTGCGTTAGCTCCTAAGCGCGCTTTGTTGTGAGTGTCATCTAACTCAATCAAAGTGCGATCTAAGAATGCTTGCTCACTAGCATCTAATCCAAGAATAGATTCCGCAATCTCAACATTAATGTTTTGAACCGCTTTTAGAACACCTTTACCTAAATAACGCGACTTGTCGCCATCACGCAATTCAATAGCTTCACGAGAGCCCGTAGATGCTCCAGATGGTACTGCTGCGCGTCCCATTACCCCAGACTCAAGCAATACATCACACTCAACTGTTGGGTTGCCCCGGGAATCGAGAACTTCTCTACCGATGATGTCAACAATGGCGCTCATGCACCTTCTCCTTAAAACAATATGAAATGGATTAAACGAATTTACTCGACGTTACTTAAAACTATCTTCTAAAAATGAACCTGTTGACTTAACGACGTTATCTAGTGCCAGCAAAGATTCCAACAACTCTTTCATGCGATCTAGTGGTACAGCGTTAGGTCCATCCGATAAAGCCTTTGCTGGATCTGGATGCGTTTCCATAAAAAGCCCGCTAATGCCAACAGCAACAGCAGCACGCGCTAGCACCGGCACAAATTCACGCTGGCCACCGCTTGAGCTTCCTTGTCCACCAGGGAGTTGCACAGAATGCGTAGCATCGAACACTACGGGCGCATTAGATTCTCGCAGGATTGCCAAGCTACGCATATCTGAAACTAGATTGTTGTAACCAAACGAAGCACCGCGTTCGCAAACCATGAATTGATCTGGTAGATTCTTTTCCAGAGCAGCGGCACGCGCTTTCTCAACAACATTAAGCATTTCATGGGGAGAAAGAAACTGACCTTTTTTGAAATTCACAGGCTTGCCACTTTGCGCACATGCTCGAATAAAGTCTGTTTGACGACATAGAAACGCAGGGGTTTGCAGGACATCAACAACGCTAGCAACAGGATTTATTTCACTAATATCATGCACATCAGTGAGCACTGAAACCTTTACTTGCTTCTTCACTTTAGCCAAAATCTCCAAACCCTTTTCCATGCCAAGGCCGCGATAAGAGGTTCCCGAAGAACGATTGGCCTTATCAAAAGAAGATTTGTAGATAAAAGGAATACCAAGTGATGTAGTGATTTCTTTAAGCTCACCAGCAATATCAATAGCTGATTGCTCTGATTCAATCACGCAGGGACCTGCAATTAAAAAGAAGCGGTGATCTAAACCAACATCAAAACCACATAGCTTAAATGCACTCATATATATCCTTATGCAGCCTGCTTTTCAGCAGTCTTTTGATGTTCTAGTGCGGCACTAATAAATGCGGAAAACAAGGGGTGACCATCCCGTGGAGTTGATGTGAACTCTGGATGGAACTGAACACCAAAGAACCAGGGATGCATTGATGTTGGTAGTTCCATCATTTCAGGCAACTCCTCATTCGGCGTTCTAGCTGAAATAATTAAGCCAGACTCCTCCAGCTGAGGCACGTATGTATTATTCACTTCATAGCGATGGCGATGACGCTCGTTTACTTCGGCGCCATAAATTCGATGGGCTAGCGTGCCCGCTTTAACTGGGCAGCGTTGTGAACCAAGACGCATTGTCCCGCCAAGATCTGAGTCATTGCTACGTTTTTCTACATTACCTTCCCTATCAAGCCACTCTGTAATGAGGGCAACAACAGGTTGCTCAGCATGAGCATCAAATTCTGTGCTGTTTGCTTTAGAAAGATTGGCGACATGTCGTGCAAATTCAATGACTGCCAACTGCATTCCCAAGCAAATACCCAAATATGGAACATTGTTTTCTCGGGCATATCGAATCGCAGCAATCTTTCCTTCGGTACCACGCTTGCCAAAGCCACCGGGAACTAAAATTGCATCGAGGCTTTTCAAGCAAGATACGCCATCCTTCTCAATGTCTTCCGAATCAATGTAATTGATATTTACACGGGTATGTGTATGGATACCAGCATGTCGCAAAGCTTCAATGAGTGATTTATAGGACTCTGTAAGCTCAACGTATTTACCAACCATGCCAATAGTGACTTCATGTTTTGGGTTGGCTAATTCGTATACCAAATTAGCCCAAACAGAAAGGTCTGCTGGTTTGGCCTTGAGATCTAATTCGCGACAAATTAAATCATCCATGCCTTGCGCATGAAGCATTTCAGGGATTTTGTAAATCGTGTCTACATCCCAAACCGATATCACTGATTCTTCTCGAACGTTTGAGAAAAGAGAGATCTTGGCTCGCTCATCCTCAGGGATGGGCCTGTCAGCGCGGCATAACAATACTGTAGGCATGATGCCAATCTCGCGAAGCTTTTGCACAGAGTGCTGAGTCGGCTTAGTTTTTAATTCTCCAGCGCTATTGATATAAGGTACCAAGGTGAGATGAACAAAAGCGCAATCATGCGCAGGCAAACGCAAGCTCATCTGCCTTGCCGCCTCTAAAAATGGAAGCGATTCAATGTCGCCTACTGTGCCGCCAATTTCGCAAATGGCAATATCCGCTTTGCCATCATGGCTTGCTTTAGCTCCGCGTTCTACGAACGCTTGTATTTCATTAGTAATATGCGGAATAACTTGAACAGTCTTTCCTAAATATTCGCCACGACGCTCTTTGCTAATAACAGACTCATAAATCTGTCCAGTAGTGAAGTTATTGCTCTTACGCATCTTCGCCGAGACGAAGCGCTCATAGTGACCCAGATCCAAGTCTGTCTCAGCACCATCTTCGGTAACAAAAACCTCACCATGCTGTAGAGGGCTCATGGTGCCCGGGTCAACGTTGATATAGGGGTCTAATTTTAGGAGGGTGACTTTCAGGCCGCGGGATTCAAGAATCGCGGCAAGCGAGGCAGCTGCGATCCCTTTCCCTAAAGAAGAAACCACACCACCAGTGACAAAAACGTATTTGGTCATCGCTTAAGCTCTGTTGGAAAAAGTAATTATAACGACAGAGAATGCTCTCACCCAAATTTGAAAATCAGTAATATAGCAACCCAACAGAATAAAAGCCCCCTATTTTTACCCCATGCGCCTTCTATTTGCGGTTCTTTTGACCCTTCTCTCACTGTTTTATTTCCTACCTTTTGCCATCGCGTTTAATAAGAAAAGAGTAAATACTGGTGCGATTTTTGCTCTCAATCTTTTTCTCGGGTGGTCTCTGATTGGGTGGGTTTTGGCTTTAGTCTGGGCCATGAAGGACGAGCAAGTGCTCTAGACTTCAATGAAAAGCATTTATTGCGGTAATTCCACTTTATATAGCGGAAAACCCTTAGTTTTGAACAATTTACCTCTTTTTAGGTCAAATTCGCATTTTAAACTCTTATATAAGACTTAAATAAGTCTCTATAATTGTCGCAATCGGGAGAAAATTCCCTTTTGGCCTTTCTATTGACCACTTTTACCTCATAGGAAACACAATGTTAGAAGCCTATAACGCACATGTAGCCGAACGCGCAGCCCTTGGAATCCCGGCCCTACCATTAACCAAGGATCAAACCGCTGAATTGGTTAAGCTGTTGAAAAATCCACCTGCCGGAAAAGAAGCCGAGCTCGTGGAACTCATCACAAACCGCGTACCAGCCGGTGTCGATGAAGCGGCAAAAGTAAAAGCGGAGTTTTTAGATGCTGTAGCTAAGGGTACAGAAAAATCCCCCCTCATTTCACGAGTTAAGGCAACTGAATTGCTTGGCACCATGCTTGGCGGCTACAACATTAAGCCCTTAGTCGAACTATTAAATGATGCTGAATGTGGCTCTGCAGCTGCAGCAGCATTGAAAAAAACACTTTTAATGTTTGACTACTTTCACGACGTTCAGGAACTTGCTGAAAAAGGCAATGCAAATGCGAAATCCGTATTGCAAAGTTGGGCAGATGCCGAATGGTTCACAAGCCGCCCTGCTGTACCGGAGAGCATGAAGCTCACTGTTTTCAAGGTGACTGGTGAGACGAATACCGATGATTTATCACCAGCGCCCGATGCCTGGAGCCGTCCTGACATCCCATTGCATGCAACTGTGATGTTAAAAAACCCTCGTCCTGGTATTGAGCCAGACGAAAGTGGTGTACGCGGCCCAATGAAACAGATCGCAGAGTTGCAGAAAAAAGGCAATCAAATCGCTTACGTAGGTGATGTTGTTGGTACAGGTTCATCACGCAAATCTGCAACCAACTCAGTGCTATGGTGGACTGGTGAAGACATTCCATTTGTACCTAACAAGCGCTATGGCGGTGTTTGCTTAGGTACAAAAATTGCCCCGATCTTCTTCAACACCATGGAAGATGCTGGTGCACTCCCTATCGAGTTAGATGTAAATCAAATGAATATGGGTGACGTCATTGAATTGCGCCCATACGAAGGTAAGGCTTTCAAAGATGGTAAAGAGATTGCCTCTTTCACAATGAAATCTCCAGTTATTTTTGATGAAGTTCGCGCTGGTGGTCGTATTCCATTAATCGTTGGCCGCGGTCTTACAGCAAAAGCACGCGCAGCCCTTGGCCTACCAGCATCTACCGAGTTCCGCGTTCCTGTTAGCCCCCCTGATAACAAAAAAGGTTTCAGCCTGGCACAGAAGATGGTCGGTCGCGCTTGTGGCTTGCCAGAGGGTCAAGGCGTTCGGCCTGGCACTTACTGCGAACCACATATGACAACTGTTGGATCACAAGACACAACAGGACCAATGACTCGTGATGAGCTTAAGGACTTGGCTTGCTTAGGCTTCTCCGCCGACTTGGTGATGCAATCTTTCTGCCATACATCAGCTTATCCAAAGCCTGTGGATATCCGCACTCACCATGAGTTGCCAGCATTTATGACGAATCGTGGTGGCGTTGCGTTGCGTCCAGGTGACGGCGTTATTCACAGCTGGTTAAACCGCCTATTGTTGCCAGATACCTGCGGCACCGGCGGCGATAGTCATACTCGCTTCCCAATCGGCATCTCCTTCCCTGCTGGTTCAGGCTTGGTAGCATTTGCTGCAGCCACAGGCGTAATGCCATTGGATATGCCTGAGTCTGTGCTCGTGCGCTTCAAAGGCAAGATGCAACCTGGTATCACCTTGCGTGATTTAGTCAACGCTATTCCTTTGTACGCCATCAAAAAAGGGTTGTTAACCGTTGAGAAACAAGGCAAGAAGAATATTTTCTCTGGTCGCATTCTAGAGATTGAAGGCTTACCGGACCTTAAGGTTGAGCAAGCTTTTGAGTTATCTGATGCATCCGCAGAACGCTCTGCAGGTGGTTGCGCCATTCAACTTAACAAAGAACCGATCATTGAATACATGCAGTCAAACATTACTTTGATGAAGTGGATGATTGCCAATGGCTATGAAGATAAACGCACTTTAGGTCGTCGCATTAAGGCGATGGAAGCCTGGATTGCAAAACCAGAATTGCTCGAGGCCGATGCCAATGCTGATTACGCCGAGATCATTGAAATCGACATGAACGATATCAAAGAACCAATCTTGGCCTGCCCTAATGATCCTGATGATGTGAAATTCCTTTCTGAAGTTGCGGGCGAGAAAATCGACGAAGTATTTATTGGCTCATGCATGACCAATATTGGACACTTCCGCGCAGCTGGTAAGGTATTAGAAGGTAAATCCGATATCCCTACCCGCTTATGGATTGCGCCGCCTACCAAGATGGACCAAATGGTTCTCACGGAGGAAGGTTACTACGGCATTTTGGGGCGCACAGGTGCCCGCATGGAGACTCCGGGTTGCTCACTCTGTATGGGTAACCAAGCTCAGATCCGTAAAGGCTCTACCGCGGTTTCTACTTCAACGCGTAACTTCCCGAATCGCTTAGGCATCGATACACGCGTATACCTTGCTTCTGCTGAACTTTCATCGGTTGCCGCTCTCTTGGGTCGCCTACCTACTCCGCAAGAATATTTGGAGCAGGTTGAATCCTTGAATGCTAAGGCTGCTGAAGTGTATCGCTACATGAACTTTGACAAGATCAAATCATTTAGCGAAGTTGCAGATACAGTAACAATCTAAGCGGTAGATTTAGGCGTCAAGAAAAAAAGGCGATCAGTTGATCGCCTTTTTTAATATCTCATTCGATTGACAATGAATTTAGATAGAAAGTTTATCTTCTTGACGTGCATTCTCTCGACAGATACCAGAGACCCACTTATTGGTTGGTAGACCAGTTTTTTCAAGTATTAACTTAGCGCGTTTTGATACATCGCTCCACTGCGCTTCGAGTTTTGGCCCCTTAAAAGCGATAGCGACTACATTGCAGTCGTGCGATTCGGGAAAAAGCAGCACTCTATTATTAAATGCTTCGCAGATGTTCCTAAGGTTGACCTCAAAACTTTTATGCCTTGAAAACAAATTAACAGTCATTACACCGGGACCCTTAAGGATATTGAAGCACCCCTTATAGAAATCCAAAGAGCTTGCCGCTGGACCATCACAAATAGCGTCGTATAAATCAACTTGTACGGCATCAAATTTGGCTTTATTACGAACATCCTTTACAAAGACTTTCGCATCAGCTTGAATCGTTTCTAATTTACGATCATCGTCAGGCGTAAAAAACATAGATCTAGCAGAAACAATCACCGCGGGATTGAGTTCAACTACAGTGGTTTTTACTGCTGGGCAATGCCGATGCTGAAACTTAGCTAAAGCACCTGTTCCCAACCCAAGTTGAGCAATACGCATACCAGGCTTAGTTTCCAGAAATAGAAGCCAAGCCATCATTTGCTGGTTGTATTCTAGGTAGATCTCATCGGGGTCGCGAATGCGCATGGCCCCCTGAATCAATTCAGTTCCGAAATGAAGATAGCGAATACCGCCACTTTCCGAAAAAGTGACTGGCTCCATCAATCCCTTCGTTGGCATTAATTTGCCCAGCGACGCGCGTTACGGAATAACCTCAGCCATGGGCTCGCGCCATCAGGCATATCAAGCCATTCTGAGGGGCACCAACTCATCTGTACAGCTCTAAACACACGTTCTGGATGAGGCATCATGACCATAAAGCGACCATCTGGAGTTGTGACGCCGGTAAGACCGCCTGGAGAGCCATTTGGATTCAAGGGGTATGTTTCTGTAGGCATGCCTTGATGGTCTACAAAGCGGAATGCGGCTAAACCTTGCTTTTGGATCTGCTCTAAATTACCTTGCTGGCTAAAGTTAGCAAACCCTTCGCCATGAGCAATTGCAATCGGAATTTGGCTACCTTCCATGCCTTGAGTAAATATTGATGGCGACTTCATCACCTCAGCCATCACCAGACGAGCCTCATATTGCTCGGATTGATTGCGGGTAAATTTAGGCCATGCCTGAGCGCCCGGAATGATTCCCGATAAATTGCTCATCATTTGACAGCCATTACAGACCCCAAGCGCAAAGCTATCTTGGCGCGCAAAAAATGCCGAGAATTGATCACGAAGCTGCTGATTAAAGAGAATAGTTTTCGCCCATCCTTCACCAGCGCCCAGAACATCCCCATAACTAAAGCCGCCACAGGCAATCAATCCCCTAAAGTCCTCAAGCTTAACCTTGCCGCTAAGCAAGTCGGACATATGCACGTCATAACTATCAAAACCCGCCCAATGCACGGAATAAGCCATCTCTACATGAGAATTAACACCCTGCTCTCGCAATATCGCCACTTTAGGACGCGTATTTTTCATAATGTATGGCGCGGCAATATCTTCTGCGGGATCAAAAGTTAGCTTAGGGCTCATCCCAACATCTGCAACATTGTCCAAGAGGCCAAACTCACTATCGGCGCAAGCTGGGTTATCACGCAGGCGGGCAATTTGATAACTGGTATTGCTCCACATTTTCTGGAGAACCTCACGCGGTTCCGCAAAAATGTTTTTAGCATCACGCCAGATTTCGATACGTCCGTTTGAATTGGGCTTACCAATGACATGACTGTAGGCGCTTAAACCTAGATTTCTTAATACGGTAAAGACGTCATCACGGTCTTCTTTGCGCACTTGAATAACAGCACCTAGCTCTTCATTGAAAAGTGCTCGCATAGTTTGTTCATGGCGACGGCCAGATATTTGCTGAGCCCAGTTTTTAGCATCGCCATAATCTGGCTCTTGCCCCACATCCATCGCGATCATGTCCACATTTAAAGAAATCCCGCAATGTGATGCAAAAGCCATCTCTGCAACACAAGCAAGCAAGCCACCATCTGAACGATCATGATAGGCCAAGAGCATATTTGACTTACGCAATTCATTCATTGCCAAAGCAAGGGATTTTAGATCTTCTGGATGATCTAAATCTGGCGCCAATTTGCCAGACTGATTTAAGACCTGAGCCAGGATGCTTCCAGCCATGCGATTCTTGCCACGACCCAAATCAATCAAGATTAATTCAGTTTCTTGATCGGATCCATTCTTAGTCTTAAGCTGAAGAAGTGGTGTCAATGTTTTGCGCGCATCTTTTACGGATGCAAAGGCGGAAATAATCAAAGAAACTGGCGCAAGCACTTTCTTCGTTTCATTACCATCTTGCCAAGAAGTGGACATCGAAAGAGAGTCTTTGCCCACTGGTATTGAAATACCAAGTGTTGGGCATAATTCCATTCCAACGGCTTTTACCGAATCGTATAACTTAGCGTCTTCACCAGGGGCGCCACAAGCAGCCATCCAATTAGCGGAGAGTTTTACCCCAGCAAGACTCTCAATGTCAGCTGCCAATAAATTGGTAATAGCCTCACCTACAGCCATACGCGCTGCAGCGGGCGCGTCAACTACAGCCAATGGAGTTCTCTCACCCATAGCCATGGCCTCACCGCGATACCCTTTGTAATCCATCAAGGTTACAGCGCAGTCAGCAACTGGTACTTGCCATGGACCAACAAATTGATCGCGAGCATTCAGGCCGCCTACAGTTCTATCACCAATAGTAATCAGGAAGGACTTGCTGGCTACGGTTGGCTGCTGCAATACCCAAGCAATAGATTGAGCTAAATCTGCATCGGTAACATCCAACTCTTGAAATTCTTGAGAAACCCTTGCAACATTACGATGCATTTTTGGAGGCTTTCCAAGCAAGACTTCCATCGGCATATCAATTGGATAAGCGGCATCAGCATTTGCATCTTGTTTAGAGTCGCTCAATTGCAATTGACGCTCGGCAGTCGCCTCACCCACAACTGCGAATGGACAACGCTCACGCTCACAAAAGGATTTAAAAAGATCCAAATCTTTTTTATCAATAGCTAAAACATAGCGCTCCTGAGATTCATTACACCAAATCTCCGCAGGACTCATGCCACTCTCTTCTAGCGGTACGTTGCGCAACTCAAACGATGCGCCTAATCCTGCACCATCAGCAAGCTCTGGGAATGCATTTGATAATCCACCTGCCCCAACATCGTGAATCGAGATAATTGGATTCTTTTCACCAAGAGCGCGGCAAGCATTAATAACTTCTTGTGCGCGACGCTCCATCTCAGGATTACCACGTTGCACTGAATCAAAATCCAGATCAGCCGTATTGGTTCCAGTGGATACAGAACTTCCAGTAGCACCTCCCATACCAATTCGCATACCAGGACCACCAAGCTGTATCAGTAGATGTCCTGCTTGAATTGCCTTTTTCTCAGTATGAATTGAATCAATACTACCAATACCACCAGCAATCATGATCGGCTTGTGATAACCGCGACGAGCGCCATCCAAGGTCTGCTCAAAAACACGGAAATACCCACCGAGAATGGGGCGCCCAAATTCATTATTAAATGCTGCCCCACCCAAAGGTCCATCAATCATGATCTGCAATGGTGTAGCTATACGATCAGGCTTGCCGTATTTCTCGCTCTCCCAAGGAAGATTGGTTCCCGGAATATTTAAATTAGAAACTGAGAAACCCGTAAGGCCTGCTTTAGGACGACCACCAATTCCTGTAGCGCCTTCATCGCGAATCTCACCACCGGCGCCTGTTGAGGCACCAGGAAATGGCGCAATTGCAGTTGGGTGATTATGCGTTTCAACCTTCATCAAGGTATGAACTAATCGTGTATCTTTTTTGTAAAGATGGGATTCGCCTTGCGGCACCCATGTTTCCGCTTCGCAACCAACCATGACTGCCGAGTTATCAGAATAAGCAACAACCGTTCCCTCAGGCTGCAGTTGATGTGTGTTGCGGATCATAGCGAACAAAGAACGCTCCTGATCCTCGTCATCAATTGTCCAACTGGAATTGAAAATCTTATGACGACAATGCTCGCTGTTTGCTTGAGCGAACATGATGAGCTCAACATCCGAAGGATTGCGCTCTAAACGTTTAAAGCTATCTGCGAGATACGCTACTTCATCATCCGATAAAGCAAGACCCAATTCTTGATTTGCCTTATCCAATGCCGCCCTACCCTCGGTCATTACGGGAATGCGCGCTAGCGGACGATCGTCTAGAGATTGATAAAGGGCATTTGCCGCATCAATTGACTCGATTACCGCCTCAGTCATGCGATCATGAACTGCCGCAAGGACCATTTCTTTTTGCTTGGCACTCAGCGCTTTTTTACTCTTCCAGGCAAACTGAACGCCACGCTCAAGTCGCAAAATATCTAAGCCGCATTGACGAGCAATATCGGTGGCTTTACTTGCCCATGGGGATACCGTGCCAAAACGTGGAATAACAACCGCCCCATTATCCGATGCACCCCCTTTGCTAAACCAAGACTTTCCAGAGTCAATCTTGGAATTAAAAGGCTGCCCATAGGTCAATAAGCTAGATAGAACATCTTGGCTCTTCTCATCAACCTGAGAATCAGACCATATGAAGTGAATATATTGAGCCTCAATGGACTCTAGATCGACACCTTGAGACGCCAAGGCAGCTAAAAGGCGCTGCTGTCGAAAGGAGGAAAGCGCGTCAGCGCCAGGCAAAAAGTGGAAAAAAGACATCCCTAGATTATAAGGTTTTGCCTACAGCAATCGCCCGCCCTGCAGCTGCAATTGCCTTTGGCACCGATTGGCCAAGGCCTGATCATGGGTCACCAAAATAAGGGTTGATTGATTGGCCTTATTTAGCTCAAAAAGGAGCTCAATCACCCGTTTTCCGCTGATCTCATCAAGGCTGCCCGTAGGCTCATCGGCGAATAGAATGGCTGGTTTCATAATAAAAGCTCTAGCAAGCGCAACCCTTTGCTGCTCACCTCCAGACAAGGTCTTAGGGAAGTGATTGGCGCGATTTTCCAGGCCCACTTGTTTGAGACAAATTAAGGCATTTTCTTTGGGCGATGCAAGCCCATTGAGTTGCGCTGGAAGCATAATGTTTTCTAGGGCGGTTAAATGCGGGAGCAGCTGAAATGACTGAAAGACAAATCCAACCTTTTGCCCCCTCAGCTTGGCCCTGCCATCCTCGTCTAACTCATTAAGATCATGAGAAGCCAATTCAACATGTCCGCTAGATGGTAAATCCAATCCCGCCATCAGCCCGAGCAAAGTGCTTTTACCCGAACCTGATGCGCCCGTAATGGCAACACTTTCTCCAGCGAAGACATCAAAGCTAATGTCGTGCAAAATGGTCAACAATCCATCGCTCGATATAACTTGTTTGCCAATCTTTATCGCACTAAGGACTTTTTCTGGAATACCCATAAATGAATCCAATAAATTGGTTAAGTTGCTGCTGTAGAAAACTACAAGCCAGTTTGACGGCTATATCCCTATTTTGCCTGTTAATTCCTTTTGAAACACAGGCACAGTCTAATAGCACCATTTTAGTGATGGGAGATAGTCTTTCCGCTGAATATGGACTTGCGCGAGGCGCTGGATGGGTCAAGCTTTTGGAGGATCAACTTCATAAGGATGCAAGTCCATGGACTGTTTTTAATGCCAGCATTAGCGGAGAAACAAGCTCAGGAGGCTTAAACAGATTACCAAAGTTGCTAGAGCAAAAGAAACCAAGAATCGTATTTCTTGAGCTCGGGGCAAATGATGCTCTACGTGGACTTTCCATTGGGGAAACCGAAAGCAATTTGCGCAAGATGATAGTGCTCAGCAAGGAAGCCGGAGCTCGTGTGCTTTTATTTGGCATGCAAATTCCACCGAACTATGGACAAAATTACACCAAACAATTTCAGGACCTATATCCAAAATTGTCTCGCCAAGAGCAAATTGAGCTATTGCCTTTTTTCCTCAAAGGCGTTGCAACCGATACATCCCTATTTCAAGCGGATCGAATACATCCAAATGAAAGAGCTCAAGTCACACTCTTTAAAAACGTATGGGGCGCCATGGCCCCATATCAGTCGATGCTAAAAACTAAATAGTCGGGATCTATTAACTTCCTGCGCCAGAAGAAGGCGGCTTGAGGGGGTTAATAACTTTTACGCCAGCCTCATCACGCCAATACGCCATAAATCCAGCAAACTCCGCTTGGGCCGCTAGCGCTTGAATCTGCTGAGCTTGAGCTCTATGAATCTTCGCATCAACACCAGTAGGCTGACGAATCTGATCAATACGGTACAAAGTGGTGCCAACGCCAGGATTTTGCACTGAAACTACTGCAGGGAATTTCTCGGGATTCACGGACATCACCTTATCCAATGCCCCCCCTAGCAAATTACCAGGCTTATTTCGAGAAATCCACGTCGGCGCAGAAAATCCAGCAGCATTCTTTGAATCTTTTTCCAGTGATGCATAACGATCAGCTGCAGCACTGGTAGCTAATTTTTCAGCCAACCGTTGGGATACCTGACGCTTGACCTCTGCTGCAACATCTATATAAGGCAATGTCTGGGCTGGATGGAAAACCACTACTCGAGCAGACACGAAAACACCTGGTGAAATTTGTACAGCTTCAATATTGCGTTTGTTCTTTACCGCCTCATCTCCAAATAACGATTGAACCACCTTTGGATTGGCTAACGGATGATCCTTTGCTACGCCAATAGGCCCTGAACGAGTAAGCCCCTTTTGGGTTTGTATATTGAGTTTTAACTTATCTGCGGCAGGCTTAAGGCTATCAGATTGATCATAAGTAATATTGGCAAACTGATCGGCTTTCTCACTGAAGACTTTTGCATCTTCTTTGGGGTCAGCTTTAAGCACAATGTACTCAACATCGACATATTCTGGGCTTTCAAAGAGCTTTGTATTTGCGTTATAGAAAGCCTGCAGCTCTTCTGGGGATGGGTTTACCTTTGATAGATAATCCTTAGCATCAAATGTCAGCGCTTGAACTTGTCGCTCCGTTTCATAAAGGGTTGAGACAATTTCAGACAATTTTGGACTGGCGATTTCCGTACGCGCCACAGAATTCACAAGCTGACTAATCTTGAGGTCAAAAGCTTGACTTGCATAAAACTGTTCTTCATTCAAACCATTGCTTGCGAGCAATTGCTTAAAACGCGCATCATCAAAGCTACCATCTTGCTTATAAAGCGCGCGAATCTGAGGAATATTTTGCAAGCTTTTAACCAGAGCCTCTTTCCCAACCTGTAAACGTAAGTTATTTACAGCAAATCCAAGAATGCGTTGCTGCAAAAGCTCATTTAAGATAGCTTGTCTAAATTGTAGACTCTGTGCAATTTGTGCATTTCCGCCAACACGCTCTGCTTGACGTTTTGCGGCAGAATCGACTTCCTGCGCAGTGATAGGTTTGCCGTTCACTTTAACCAAATCGGTCTCTTTATCCAAAAAGCTGGAATAACTTGAAATTCCAAAGAACGCAAAAGATGGCACGATTAAGAGCATAAATACAAACTGCAAAATGCGTTGGTGCTTACGGACAGTATCAAACATGTAAAAGTTCGCTAGTAAAAAAATATCAATGCCACGAGTGTACTAGGATGCGGTGTTGCTGGTGCTGAAATGCCAGAGCAGGCTAAGAAAGATTGCGGTAATAGTTTGGTGGGCGCTGAGAGGCTCGAACTCCCGACATTCTGCGTGTAAGGCAGACGCTCTACCAACTGAGCTAAGCGCCCCAAAATATTACAGGTGAGATTGTAACCCAAGCGCGACCCTGACAGGCACATTCCCCCAAACCAGCCCAATAAAACAAGGAAGGCCTGGGGAAATCACCCTATTTTTTAGTGCTTAAGAACATCAGCCGAGGCACTCTTTTCGCTTACCTTACCTGCTTCAGCAGCCTTTTTAGCAAGCTCCTCTGGTGTTGGATCCGGCAAGGCTTCAGGCATGCGCTCTAATGCAAGCTCAAGGACCTTATCAATCCAGCGAACCGGAACAATCTCAATAGCGTTCTTGACGTTATCGGGAATATCAATCAAATCTTTGACATTCTCCTCCGGAATCAAGGCAAGCTTAATGCCGCCACGGTGTGCAGCTAAAAGCTTTTCTTTCAGTCCACCTATAGGCAATACTTCGCCACGTAGCGTAATTTCTCCAGTCATCGCAACATCAGAACGGATCGGAATGCCCGTAAAGACGGAAACCAAGGCTGTTGTAATCGCAATACCCGCTGATGGACCATCTTTCGGAGTAGCACCATCAGGGAAGTGAATATGAATGTCTTTCTTTTCAAAAGATTCATCCGCTATGCCAAGACGCTTCGCTCTTGAGCGAACCACCGTACGGGCAGCTTCAACAGACTCTTTCATCACATCACCAATAGATCCTGTGCGAGTAATAGCACCCTTACCTGGCATCACTGCGGCTTCAATCGTAAGCAGATCGCCGCCGACTTCAGTCCAGGCCAGCCCAGTAACTTGACCCACTTGATTTTCCTTGCCAGCCAAGCCGAAGTCGTACATGCGTACAGAAAGGAATTTCTCCAAATTATCTGTATTCACAACGACAGGAGCAGCCTCTTTCTTCAAAAGAAGGAGTTTCACAACCTTACGACAAATCTTGCTGATTTCACGCTCTAAAGAACGAACACCCGCTTCTCGTGTGTAGTAGCGAATGATGTTTCGAACAGCGCTTTCTTCGATCTTCAGCTCGTCTTTTTTCAGTCCATTATTTTTCACTTGCTTGGGAATTAAATAATTCACTGCAATGCTGGTTTTTTCATCCTCTGTGTAGCCAGCCAAGCGAATAATCTCAAGACGATCCAATAAGGGGCCTGGAATATTCAAAGAGTTTGAGGTGGCGACAAACATCACATCAGAGAGATCAAAGTCAACCTCGACATAGTGATCTTGGAATGTATGGTTTTGCTCTGGATCCAAGACCTCCAATAATGCGCTCGCAGGATCGCCACGGAAGTCCATTCCCATCTTATCGACTTCATCCAATAGGAATAAAGGATTACGGACCCCTACCTTAGTAAGGCTAGTCAATATTTTTCCAGGCATAGAACCAATATAGGTGCGACGATGTCCACGAATTTCAGACTCATCACGCACACCACCTAAAGCCATGCGCACAAATTTTCTGTTGGTTGCTCGCGCAATAGATTGGCCAAGCGATGTCTTACCAACTCCTGGAGGACCTACCAAACACAAAATCGGCGCCTTAACGCGATCAACACGTTGTTGAACCGCGAGATACTCTAAGATACGTTCTTTAACTTTATCCAATCCATAGTGATCTTCGTCCAACACTTTCTCAGCGTTGGTAAGGTCGTTATTGATCTTGGTTTTCTTCTTCCAAGGTAAATTCACTAGGGTATCGATAAAGTTACGGATGACTGTGGCTTCCGCAGACATCGGTGACATTAGTTTCAGTTTTTTGAGCTCAGATTCAGCCTTCTTTAAAGCCTCCTTAGGCATGCGGGCAGCCTTAATGCGCTTTTCAAGCTCCTCTAAATCAGCGCCTTCTTCGCCCTCGCCTAATTCTTTCTGAATGGCCTTTACCTGCTCATTCAAGTAATACTCGCGTTGACTCTTTTCCATCTGACGCTTTACACGTCCACGAATACGCTTTTCAACTTGAAGAATATCAATTTCGCTCTCTAAATCAGCGAGCAAGCTTTCCAAACGCTGGACGACATCGGTCATCTCTAATAAGCGCTGCTTTTGCTCCAACTTCACCGGTAAATGCGCGCATATAGTGTCGGCCAAGCGACTTGGGTCATCAATGCCGCCAAGCGAAGATAAAATCTCTTGCGGTACTTTTTTATTCAGTTTTACGTATTGATCAAACTGCGCCATGATCGCGCGACGTAATGCTTCTGTTTCATGGGCATCAATGGAATTGATTGCTGTTGGCGTAGCTTCGCAATTGAAATAGCCAAGACTATCTTCAATTTGACTAACTTCAGCACGTTGGACACCTTCGACAAGCACCTTCACAGTGCCATCAGGCAGCTTAAGCATTTGCAAAATATTGGCAATACAGCCTACTTCATAGAGATCCTCAATCACTGGCTCATCTTTAGCGGCCGCTTTTTGGGCAACCAATAGAACGTTTTTGCCAGTCTCCATAGCAGCCTCGAGGGCTTTAATAGATTTTGGACGACCCACGAACAATGGGATGACCATATGGGGAAATACAACTACATCCCGCAGGGGGAGTAAGGGCAACTGAATGGGTTCAGAGGGTAGCAATAAGTGGCCAGGCATGGGACAAATCCTCCAAAGTAATCAAACCTGAAAAGTCATTTTTAGTAGCAAATAAACCTTAAGCCACTAAATACAGACTAATTTCATAAATAGCATACTACCTATATGGGTAAACTTTAGAGGAAAACAAGAGGCAAAATGGCGAAAAAGAGGCGAAAATGCCCCAAAAATAGCGAAAACCCTAAGAATTTAGGCTTTTTTGCTTAAATCTGCTTGTTCAGTGTCTTGCTTGTATACCAAAAGTGGTTTTCCACCCTCGGCAATACTGCTTTCATCGATCACGACTTTTTGTACATTCTTGAGAGATGGTAGGTCATACATGACATCCATCAGGGAGCCTTCCAAGATAGAGCGCAGTCCACGAGCGCCTGTTTTGCGTGCTATTGCTTTCTTGGCGATAGCTGAAAGAGCCTCGCGACGAACCTCAAGCTCGGAACCTTCCATGGTGAGTAATGCCTGGTACTGCTTGACCAATGCATTCTTGGGTTCAGTGAGAATCTGAATAAGAGCCTCTTCATCCAACTGGGCCAAGGTAGCAACCACAGGCAGACGGCCAATGAGCTCGGGTATCAAGCCGAACTTAATTAAATCCTCCGGTTCAACCTCAATTAAAAGATCGCTCACACCACGATCGTCTTTACCCGGAACGGTTGCATTAAAGCCGATACCTGTTTTCGCAGTGCGTTGCTGGATAACCTTTTCAAGCCCATCAAATGCACCACCACAAATAAACAAAATATTAGTTGTATCAACTTGTAAAAAATCTTGATTAGGATGTTTGCGACCACCCTGCGGTGGTACAGAAGCCATCGTACCCTCAACAAGCTTTAACAAGGCCTGCTGAACTCCCTCCCCCGATACATCTCGAGTAATCGAAGGATTATCTGACTTACGAGAAATTTTATCGATCTCGTCGATGTATACAATGCCACGCTGGGCTTTTTCAACGTTATAGTCACAAGCTTGTAGCAATTTCTGAATGATGTTCTCAACATCTTCGCCAACATAACCAGCCTCGGTTAAGGTGGTTGCATCGGCCATCACAAATGGAACATCCAACATGCGCGCTAAAGTTTGCGCCAACAATGTTTTGCCTGAGCCTGTTGGCCCTATTAATAAAATATTGCTCTTTGCTAGCTCTACCCCATCAACGATTGCTTTAGCTGGCAGCTTGGATTCTTTTTTATCGCCGCCCTCTACTGGTTTGCCATCCTTATCTAATTTTTCTTTTTTAGGTTTCGGCAAATATTGGAGGCGCTTGTAGTGGTTGTAAACGGCAACCGCTAAGGTTTTCTTGGCCTGATCTTGACCAATGACATATTGGTCTAGGTTTTCGCGTATCTGATGGGGTGTTGGCAGGGAATCATCGCCCTCTTCCTTTGGAAGCTTGGCAATTTCCTCTTGAATAATGTCAGTACAGAGATCAATGCATTCATCACAAATAAAAACAGACGGGCCAGCAATTAATTTCTTAACCTCATTTTGGCTTTTGCCACAGAATGAGCAATGCAGAACTTTATCTGCTGAGTTGGTGTTATTGGTATCGCTCAAAATGGCCTCTGTATCTACTTATATCTATCTAAGACTATTAGGGGCGCTTCTCAATTACCTTGTCGATCAAGCCATATTCACGCGCTTGCTCAGCTGACATGAAATTGTCGCGATCAGTATCTTTAGCGATGGTTTCAATAGATTGACCAGTGCGATCCGCCAAAATTTTGTTCAAGCGTTCACGTAAGTACAAAATCTCACGAGCCTGAATTTCAATATCGGATGCCTGACCACGTGCGCCACCCAATGGTTGATGAATCATGACACGTGAATTAGGCAGGGCATAGCGCTTACCTTTTTCACCAGCGCACAACAAGAAGGCACCCATACTCGCAGCCATACCCATACACAATGTGCTGACATGAGGCTTTATAAACTGCATTGTGTCGTAAATAGCCAAGCCTGCAGACACCGAACCACCAGGAGAGTTGATGTACAGGGAGATTTCTTTATCTGGATTTTCACTCTCGAGAAAAAGTAATTGGGCAATTACCAAGTTCGCAGTTTGGTCGTTTACTTCGCCAACCAAAAAAACAACACGCTCACGCAATAATCTGGAATAGATATCGTACGCGCGCCCACCTCTACCAGAGGTTTCAATCACCATCGGAACCAAGCCTAAGCCTTTTGGCTCTATATTTTCAGATTGAGAATGATTGTGAATCATATTGAAACCTCTAATGGGTGAATAATTAACTTAGTTTAGCTTGCTGAGCTCTTCAAAGCTTACAGCCTTATCGCTCACCTTGGCCTGAGATGTGAAATACTTAATCACATTGTCCTCAAGCACAAGATTCTCAATATCCTTTAGGCGACTTGGATTGCTATAGAACCAACGTACCACCTCTTTTGGGTCTTCGTAAGTAGCAGCCTGCTCATCGATTTCAGCTTTAATTTGGTCTGCAGTAGCAGCCAAGTTTTGTTGCTTAACCAACTCACTCAAAATCAAACCAAGACGCACACGCTTGGTGGCTTGCTCAGCGAAGATTTCAGCTGGAATTGGTGCATCCTTAGCGTTTGGCACTCCGCGTTGCATTAAATCTTGACGGGCACCCTCAACTAAGCGCTCTTGTTCGGAAGCAACCAATGACTTAGGAACATCAAGTTCGCATAAACCATTTAACTTTTCCATTACTTCATTTTTTAATAAGGCAGTAATGCGACGTTTTACTTCACGATCTAAATTCTCTTTAACTTCAGCACGCATTTTTGTAACGCCACCTTCTTTAACGCCAAGTGACAAAGCAAATGCATCATCAACAGCTGGTAGATGAGGCCAATTAACAGCCTTCACTGTAATAGTGAACTCAGCAGTTTTGCCTGCAACATCCTTACCATGATAGTCAGCTGGGAAGTTCAATGGGAATGATTTGGATTCACCTACCTTGAGGCCCAAAGTAGCCGCCTCAAATTCAGGTAGCATGCGACCTTCACCTAATACGTATTCAAAATTTTCAGCTTTGCCGCCAGCAAATTCAACGCCATCAATCTTGCCAACAAAGTCGATAACCACTTGATCGCCATTTTGCGCGGCAGTATTTGAGCCGCCATCACCATGAGCGCCAGCCTGACCACGTGGGTGGTAATGAACTTGCTGCTTACGTAATACATCTAATGCGCGATCGATTTCCGCTTCGCCAATTTCTGTTGTGTACTTAGTTACTTCCGCCTTACTAAAGTCACCAATCTTTACTTCTGGCAATACTTCAAAGAAAGCATCAAATACGATTTTGTCCGCATCAAGTTCGCTCTTCGGCTCAAGGCGTGGTTGACCCGCTAATGCAACACCATCTTTCTTGGCTTGCTCATAAAACATTTCTGCGGCTTTATCAAACTGCAATTCAAAATCAATCTGCATGCCGTGCTGCTTCTCAACAAGGTTCTTAGGAACTTTGCCTGGGCGAAAGCCGGCCATCTTCATGGTCTTACCAACTTTAGCCAAACGGGCTTCACGCACTTTTGCCAAATCGGCGCGAGCGAATTCCAAAGTCATTTTGCGGTCTAACGAACCTAAATTTTCTATCTGCACAGCCATTCTCGGCTCTTAATTGAAGATCAGGAAATGTGAAGTCCAAGCCAAGTAGCAATCTTGTGGTGCGAGGAGGGGGACTCGAACCCCCACACCATTTCTGGCGTCAGGACCTAAACCTGGTGCGTCTACCAATTTCGCCATCCTCGCGAATATCCGTAAAACTGCCAAGCTTAGACTTCACTCTAAAGACCGTAATTCTACAATGCCTAGGGTTTTAGAGGATCTTTTAAGCCTTGTATAGCAATGCGACGGCGTGAACGGCAATGCCCTCACCTCGACCCAAATGCCCTAGCGATTCATTTGTTTTAGCCTTGAGGTTGACGTGGCTTGGCGTCACGGCCAGATCGGCGGCGATATTACGGACCATTTCCGGCAAAAATTCGGCTAATTTGGGCTTTTGACAGATGATGGTGGCATCGACATTGCCTACCTGAAAACCGGCGGCCTGGACCTTTTGCAGAGCGCTTCTTAACAAAATACGGCTATCCATATCCTTGAATTGAGGATCGTTATCTGGAAATAACTGGCCAATATCATTCAAACCAGCCGCTCCAAGCAAGGCATCGGTAAATGCATGCAAAAGCGCATCGGCATCCGAATGTCCCAAAAGACCTTTCTCATAGGGAATATGAACTCCACCGAGTATGAGCTTTCGATCAGGAACTAGGGCATGCACATCGTAACCCTGCCCAATACGAATTTGCGGAATATGTGGATTACCTTGAGTCATCTTCGATCCCTTTTCTTTATTCTTTTATGCTTGCGGACAGAATGATTTGCATCAGATCCCAATCTGTAGGATGTGTCACTTTAAAGTTACGTGATGCGCCTTCTATTAGCAAAGGCTTTGCTCCAGTCAACTCAATTGCACTTGCTTCATCGGTAACATCGGCTTCAAGGCGAATTGCATTTTCTATGGCATCATGCAACCGCTTCAAGCCGAACATTTGTGGAGTTTGCGCTTGCCAGAGATGATCGCGTGGAATGGTTCTTTCAGAATGGGGGATATTTCCAGCAACAACTGAATCTAAGTCCGCTTGCTTGAGAGTGTCTGCCAAGGGCACGGCAAGAATCCCGCCAATATTTGATGACTGAACTGAATTGATTAATTTCTCAATCAGTGCAGGCGTAATTCCAGGTCTAGCGGCATCATGAACCAACACCCAATCATCCTCAGGAATACCAGACTTCATCATTGCGGCCAAAGTATTGCGAACCGTCTCTTGCCGCGTTGGACCTCCCGTAGGAACAATGTGAATTGACTCCTTAGCTTTGGCAATATTTTGCAGGATGGAGTTATCAGAAAATGCAGGGCTCACGCCAATCCAAATTGACTCTACCTGAGGTGAATTCAAAAAGGCTTGCAACGCATAAACAAGCATTGGCTTGCCCGCCATCAGCTGAAACTGCTTGGGCAACTCTCCACCCAGGCGCGAGCCAGTACCCGCCGTTGGTAAAAGCGCATGACAACGCTTATTTGAGTATTTTCCAGAGCCCATGCTTGATTCTATAATGAGCGCAGATGTCTGATGCATTAAATCTAGTACCCCCCATACCCGCTCCCCGGGCTGGGCAGCGCTTTACCTTTTCCGGGCTTACAGGCTCAGCTGATGCGGCTCTGATTGCTCAAACCGCCCTTCGCTATCGCGACAAATTCTCTGTAATGATTATTTTTTGTGCGCAAGCGCAAGAAGCCCAGCGCTTGCTAGATGAAATCCCTGCTTTCGCCCCACAGTTAAAAACAAGACTTCTTCCCGACTGGGAAATCCTTCCTTACGATCATTTTTCCCCGCACCAAGACTTGGTCTCTGAAAGGCTTGCAACGCTTTATGAATTACTTAATGGAAGTTGTGACATCGTATTGGTGCCGGTTACAACAGCATTACAGAGATTGGGGCCACCCAACTTTTTATCGGGACACACTTTTTTCTTTAGACAAGGCGATAAGCTTAATGAAGATGCCTTGAAGCTTCAGCTGCAGCAAGCTGGCTATGATCCCGTGAGCGCTGTTATGCGTCCTGGTGAATATAGTATTCGAGGAGGCTTGTTTGATTTATTCCCGATGGGCTCAAATCTGCCGTATCGATTGGATTTATTTGGCGATGAAATCGAACAAATACGCGCTTTCGATCCAGATACCCAAAGAAGCCTATATCCGGTAAAAGAGGTTCGCCTGCTACCCGGACATGAATTTCCCTTTGACGATGCGGCTCGCACTGCATTTAGGGGCCGTTGGCGCGAAGTTTTTGAGGGCGACCCCAGTAGATGCTCTATCTATAAGGATGCCAATCTAGGCATACCCAGCGCAGGTATTGAATCCTACCTACCGCTTTTCTTTAAGGATCGCTCCAATCTCTTTGATTACTTCCCACGTTCGGGTGATCCCGTATGGCTGGTGAATATTGGCGATGCAGAAGAAACCATCAAGAACTTCTGGAAAGACACTCTTTCGCGCTATGAATTTCTAAAGCATGACCTCGATCGCCCAATACTGCCTCCAAAAGAAATATTTCTGGATGTCGATGAATTCTTCACCACATCCAAACCTTATGCACGCTTAACTTTAGAAAAAGACGGGGTCGATCAAAATCAATTTGCAGCAGTTCCAGACATTGCAATACATCGTCGGGATCCAGATCCCATTAGCCGTTTACGTAATCTTGTAGCTGGTGAAAAAGTTCGCGTATTAATTTGCTGCGACAGCGCTGGGCGTAAAGAGTCTATCAGGCAACTCTTGGATGAGAGTAATTCGGTAGCTGGGCTAGATGGTAAACCACTTTATCCACTCAAGCCTGAAGGCTTTGACAGCATTGCTGAATTCATCAAGAGCGATTCTCAATTTGGCCTAGTCATCGCCCCGCTCTTTAATGGATTTACTTGGCTATCGCAAAATCTCATCGTCATTACCGAAGCCGAACTCTTCACCTCTACCGCAAGACAAAGGCGCAAAGGTAAAAGCAATGAGAGCGCCGATCCTGATATGCTCTTTAAGGATTTATCAGAGCTCAAAATTGGTGATCCGGTAGTTCATGCAGAGCATGGGATTGGGCGCTACCAAGGTTTGGTATTGTTAAATTTAGCACCCCCAAAAGAAGCGCCCATTTTTGAAGAATTTCTCCACTTGCAATACTCAGGGGAAGCTACGCTTTATGTTCCTGTTCAGCAACTTCAGATGGTCACACGATATGCGGGATCAGACCCTGACTCGGCGCCATTACATCAATTGGGCTCAGGGCAGTGGGACAAGGCAAAACGTAAAGCGGCGCAACAGATAAGAGATACAGCAGCTGAGTTATTAGGTTTATATGCCGCAAGAGCTATTCGTAAAGGTCATGCCTTTGAATTTTCAGCCCATGACTATGCCGCTTTTGCGGAAAGCTTTGGCTTTGAAGAAACGCCAGATCAAGCCAATGCTATTGCGGCCGTAATCGGTGATATGACAAGCGGCACACCTATGGATCGCTTGGTATGCGGCGATGTAGGTTTTGGTAAAACTGAGGTGGCGTTACGCGCGAGCTTTGTCGCTGTCATGGGCGGCAAACAAGTAGCTATTTTGGCTCCGACTACCCTGCTTGCTGAACAACATGTCGCTACATGGAAAGATCGCTTTGCTGACTGGCCCGTTCGTATTGTTGAGCTTTCACGCTTCAAAACTGCCAAAGAAATTAATGCCGCATTAGAAGCGATTGCCAAAGGCGAGGCGGACATCATTATCGGCACGCACAAATTACTTTCAAAAGAGACACAGTTTGCCAACCTAGGATTGGTAATTGTGGATGAAGAGCATCGTTTTGGCGTTCGTCAAAAGGACGCCCTCAAAGCTCTACGCGCTGAAGTAGATATTCTCACCCTGACAGCCACTCCCATTCCCAGAACATTGGGGATGGCGATGGAAGGATTGCGTGAGTTTTCTATCATCGCCACGGCCCCACAGAAACGTCTTGCAATTAAAACCTTTGTGCGCCGGGAAGGCGATGGCGTCATACGTGAAGCAGTCCTTCGTGAAATCAAACGTGGCGGTCAAGTTTATTTCTTACACAATGAAGTAGAGACCATTCAAAATCGCAAACACGCTCTGCAAGAACTCATTCCCGAGGCCCGCATTAGCGTAGCGCACGGCCAAATGAATGAGCGTGAACTAGAAGCCGTTATGCGTGAATTTGTGACGCAACGGACTAATATTTTGCTGTGCACCACGATTATTGAAACTGGTATTGATGTACCCACTGCCAATACCATCATCATGCATCGCGCTGATAAGTTTGGCTTAGCTCAACTACATCAATTACGAGGCCGTGTGGGTCGCTCACACCACCAAGCCTATGCCTATCTTCTAGTCCCTGACCCCGAGGCGCTGAGTAAGCAAGCGCAATTACGCCTAAATGCTATCCAAGCCATGGAGGAGCTAGGTTCTGGGTTTTACTTGGCAATGCATGACTTAGAGATTCGTGGTGCTGGAGAAGTCTTGGGCGACAAGCAATCTGGAGAAATTCATGAGATTGGCTTTCAGTTGTATACCGAGATGCTAAATCGCGCCGTGAAATCCTTACGCAGTGGTAAGGAGCCAGATCTACTCTCGCCCTTGCAAGCAACAACTGATGTAAATCTTGGTGTGCCAGCACTACTGCCTGAAGATTATTGCCCAGATGTACATGAGCGCCTGTCCTTGTATAAGCGTTTTGCCGGTACTCATGATTTCTCTGAACTCATGGGGCTACGCGAAGAATTGGTCGATCGTTTCGGTGATCTGCCAGATCAGGCTAAATCTTTTTATGAGACCCATCGTCTACGCTTGGAGATGACGGGTTTTGGCATTAAGAAAATTGACGCAAGCCCCACCGCAATCCAGATTCAATTTATCCCCAATCCACCAATAGACCCGATGAAGATCATTCAATTAATTCAATCTTCAAAGCATATACAGTTAAATGGTCAGGATAAATTAAAAGTCTTACCTCAAAAGGAAAAAGAGTTTGAAAAACTGGAGCAGCGTTTAGATGCCATACGCAATGTACTGAGGCGCTTGAATGATTCAGCGGTTCTAAGCCCAGCCAAGGTAGGCTGAAGCGCACATACCAACTTATCCATTTATCTACTTAGCCATTTATTATTTAGTCATGCTCAAACACCAAACCCTCGTAGCCATCTCTCAAAAACCAATTTCTGAAAAATTAGTTTTTACGCTTAAGGATTTGGCTGCTAAATTTAACGCCTCCCTTCACTCTATTGATGGTCAAGTGAGCAATGGAAATTACTATGTTGAGCGCTTTGAAGCTAACACTCAACTAAATACCTCCCAAAGAGAGCAACTACGCAACATTTGCTCTAACTTTAAAACAGATCTTTGTTTTATAAAAGCTGATCTTTTGTCTCAAGACATAAAAGTATTGGCAATGGATATGGATTCCACACTCATTAATATCGAATGCATTGATGAGATTGCGGATTTCACTGGAAAGAAAGCGGCGGTAGCCGAAATCACAGAAGCTACTATGCGTGGTGAAATCAAGGACTTTAAAGAGAGTTTGCGCAGAAGAGTGGCTCTACTTGAAGGCGTACATGCAGATGCTCTTGAAGCCGTTTATCAGGAGCGCTTACGTCCAAACCCTGGCGCCGCCGAACTATTGGCAGGCGCACACGAGCGCGGCATTTATTCTTTATTGGTTTCCGGCGGCTTTACCTTCTTTACGGAGAAACTAAGAAAGCAACTCGGTTTTAAGCAAACTCAAGCCAATACATTAGAAATCATTGATGGAAAGCTGACTGGCAAAGTGCTGGGCGAGATTGTTGATGGGTCAGCTAAAGCCATGTATTTAGATCAGGCTTGCACTTTAATTGGATGCACTAAGATAAATTCCATCACGATGGGTGATGGGGCCAATGACTTAATCATGATGAATGGCTCTGGCATTAGCGTTGCCTATAAAGCCAAACCTATTGTTAAAGAAAAAGCCGACGCGGCTTTTGACCATGTCGGCTTAGATGCTGCTTTGCTTTTAATCTCTTAAGGGCTGACCTCAAAGATCATTAGCAGTGATTTGATAGCTGTTACATGCGCTCAAAAATAGTGGCAATACCTTGTCCACCACCAATACACATTGTTACCAAAGCATATTTACCTTGAACGCGTTGTAATTCATGAATTGCTTTGGTGGCAATTGCGGCGCCAGAACAACCAATTGGGTGACCCAAAGCAATCGCACCGCCGTTAACGTTTGTCTTGGCTGGATCTAAGCCAAGACCTTTAGTCACCGCCAAAGCTTGCGCCGCAAACGCTTCGTTAGCCTCGATCACATCCATTTGATCTAACTTAAGACCAGCACGCTCTAGCGCCAATTTAGTCGCAGGAATCGGGCCTTCACCCATGATGTGATTTGGCACACCGGCAACCGCGTACGAAACCAAGCGGGCGATAGGCTTATGACCAGCCTTCTTAGCTGTTTCAGCATCAGCCAATACGAAGAAAGCGGCGCCATCATTAATACCAGAAGCATTACCCGCCGTTACAGATCCGCCTTCCTTCTTGAAAACAGCCTTCATCTTGGCGAGCGTTTCCATTGTAGTATCTGGCTTGCAATGCTCATCAGTATCAAAAACCACGTCGCCTTTGCGAGTCTTAATGGTAATTGGCACGATCTGAGATTTAAAGCGACCTTCTTTGATTGCATTAGCAGCACGGCGATGGGATTCCACAGCCAAAGCATCTTGCTCTTCGCGGGTAAGCTTCCATTTCTCAACAAGATTTTCTGCTGTAACACCCATGTGACCAACACCAAATGGGTCGGTTAGCACAGCCACCATCAAATCGAGCATCTTGGTATCGCCCATACGTGCGCCACTACGCATAGCAGGCGAACCATACATACCGCGTGACATCACTTCAACACCACCACCAATACCGTAATCACAATCACCCAGCATGATTTGCTGTGCTGTAGTTACGATTGCTTGCAAACCAGAGCTACATAAACGATTTAAAGCCATTGCGACAGAGTCCATTGGCAAACCAGCCTGAATCGATGCAACACGAGCAACATAGGCGTAACGGCTATCTGTAGGAATAGTGTTTCCAACAGTAACGTAATTAATCAGTGCTGGATCTACACCTGAGCGCGTAACAGCTTCCTTCATCACAATGCCGCCAAGCTCTGAGGGCTCAAAGCTGCTAAGAGAGCCATTAAAGGCGCCAATTGCGGAA
>CAZHWF010000008.1:0-31341 GCA_964536365.1 uncultured Polynucleobacter sp. | reverse complement strand
AATCGTAGATACATCGTTGTTGATGAAGTAGTGGCCAAGTGAAGGCTGGGATTTTAATTAGAACGACATAAATCAAATGGAACAGATCACACCCTATCTCTCTGCTTTTTCTACAGTAATTGGACTTATTTTCTTTGTAGGAATTGTTTGGTGGGCTTGGTCTCCTGGTAGGAAACAAGCAAACCAGGAATCGGCAGAACTTCCATTTGATCTTCCGGATGAATTCAGTAAGGATAAATCATGAGTGACTTTTTTAGCAGCGGTTGGAGTAGCTACATCGCCCTAGTTTCATTGGTGGGTATTGTTTGGTGTGTTTGGCTATTATTTTCACAGCGTAAAGCTAAAGTGGTGCATACGGCTGATGGCGCAGTCGCTGATACAGGCCACGTATGGGATGGTGATTTAAGAGAGCTAAATAATCCGCTCCCACGCTGGTGGATGTGGATGTTCTTGCTGTCCTGCGTTTTTGGTTTAGTTTATTTGGTTTTATTCCCTGGTCTCGGCTCTTTCCCTGGTGTGTTGGGCTACAGTACCGATGGTTCACTCATGAAATCCATGACATCTGCAAACGAAGAGTTAAAGCCTGTTTATGCTAAATACGTCACTATGGATATTGAGCAAGTTGCGGCTGATCCTAAGGCGCGTGAAATGGGTCAACGTTTGTTCTTGAACTCTTGCGCACAGTGTCATGGTTCCGATGCGGGTGGTGCTAAAGGTTTCCCTAATTTGACAGATGGTGACTGGCTCTATGGCGGCTCACCAGAAAATATCAAAACAACCCTTATCAATGGTCGCGCTGGTGTAATGCCTCCATTCCCGCAGCTAGATGCTAAGCAAATAGTGGATGTAGCGAATTATGTTCGCAGTCTCTCTGGTTTGCCAGCGGATGATCTCAAAGCTGCTCGTGGTGCCGAGGTGTTTAAAGCGAACTGCGCTGCATGTCATGGCCCAGAAGGAAAAGGCAATATCGCTTTGGGCGCTCCAAATCTGACTGATAAGACATGGTTATACGGTGCTTCAGAAGCGACTATTGTTGAGACTATAACTAAGGGTCGCATGGCGCAAATGCCAGCTCAGGACAAAGTATTAAGCCCCGAGAAAATTCATTTGTTAACTGCTTATGTTTGGGGTTTATCAAACAACAAGCAAGCAGCCGCAGCTAAGTAAGTTAAGTAATAAACATTCAGTGGCAGAGAATTCGCCGGGTGGCAAGCCCGTTCCTATAGAAGTTATAGAGGAATCTCTTTACGAGGTCCGGCGAAAGATTTACCCGCGCTCAGTGTCGGGCTTATTTGCCCGCTGGCGGTTCATCCTTGTTTTTGCTACGCAGCTTCTGTTTTACGGCCTCCCCTGGGTAAGTTGGAATGGTCGTCAAGCTGTTCTTTTCGATTTAATTCAGCGTAAGTTTTATATCTTCGGCATTGTTTTGTGGCCGCAGGATGTGATTTATCTCACGCTTCTTCTGATACTTTCAGCATTAGCACTATTTCTATTTACAGCTGTTGCCGGTCGCTTGTTTTGTGGTTATGCCTGTCCGCAAACTGTTTATACAGAAATCTTCATGTGGATAGAGCGCAAAGTCGAAGGCGATCGCTTTGCTCGTATTCGACTCGACGGCGAAGAGTGGCCGTGGGGTTTCCGTAAATGGCGCTTGAAGATTACTAAGCACTTCTTGTGGTTATTAATTGCGTTTTGGACGGGCTTTACCTTTATTGGGTATTTCACGCCAATTACTACTTTGGGCACCGCTTTAATCCATTTGTCTTTGGGCCCTTGGCAGACTTTCTGGCTTTGCTTCTACAGTTTTGCAACTTGGGGTAATGCTGGATTTATGCGTGAGCAGGTATGTAAATACATGTGCCCGTATGCGCGCTTCCAGAGTGTGATGGTGGATAAAGATACCTTCCTGGTTACTTATGACAAAGTGCGCGGTGAGCCTCGGGGTAGTCGTAGCAAGTCGGCGGACCATAATGCTTTGGGTTTAGGTGACTGCGTTGATTGCAGTATTTGCGTACAAGTTTGTCCTACTGGCATCGATATTCGCGATGGCTTGCAATACATGTGCATTGGTTGCGGTGCCTGTATTGATGCATGCGATCAGGTAATGGAAAAAGTAGATTATCCAAAAGGATTGATTCGTTATACGACTGAACGAGCAATCGAGGATCGCGAATCAAATCAAAGCGCCATTCGCCATATCTTGCGCCCGCGCGTCTTGATCTACACGGCATTTATTACTGTGCTTACGGCTGCCTTCCTGGTCTCTCTGGCTACTCGCAATCCATTGCGAGTAGATGTGATGCGTGACCGCGGCGCTTTAGCGCGCGAGGTTGAGGGTGTGCGGATTGAAAATATTTACCGCATTCAGATCATGAATGCTTCTGAAAATAATATGAATGTACAGGTTAGGGCGCTTGGTTTAGATGGGCTGAAGGTACTTAATTCTCAAGGACAAGTTGTTACTGAGATTGAAATTGGCCCAGCCAGCAATTTATTAATGCCGATTAAAGTAAGTTCAGATATTGGTGTAAATAAACCTGGAAATTATCCGATACATTTTGATGTCGTTGCTCAAGAACTTTCAGGAGGCGAGATGATCACCAGAACTCGTGATGAAAAATCAACTTTTATCATTCCCCGTTAAGCTAGTGCTATAGAGAGGATGTATATGACAGAACAACAGAACACGAATCCTTGGTACAAACAATTGTGGCCTTGGTTACTAATTAGTGGGCCCGCTGTCGCAATGATTGGTTGTATTGTTACCATTTACTTGGCATTTAATCTTTATGTTGACAAGCCTTTGCGCGATGGGGTTGTCAAGCAGGGGTTAAAGGTTGAACAACTTAAAGATACGCAGGCAAAAAAATGAAGTACCGTCTGCTGATTTGGATCTTATGGCCCTCTTTCTTGGTGGCTGGGATGGCGGAGGGCTTGCTATTTACCGTGATTCATCCGCAAGACCTTTTATTTTTTGGCCATCATCCAGAAATCTCTGATGAGGGTATTTACACTATCGGATTCTTTGCAATTTGGACTTTTTGCGCGGTTTCTAGCGCGCTTACTGCTTATATCCTGCCTGGCATTGAGTCGCCAGATAGCAAGGAAGTTGACCGCGGATTAATTTAGTCTCTGTATGGTCCTAAGCCTGCTTCACGGGGATATCGGGGCTAATGCAGGCGGTTCTATCTGGATTGGGAATGCCCGCCAACTCATATAAGCCGTTCATATCAATTAGCTTAACGTGGCGCTGCTTAATTTGAATCAGACCTGATTCAGCAAAGCGTGAAAGCATGCGACTCACAGTTTCAATCTGAATGCCTAAATAGCTGCCAATATCGACGCGACTCATACGCAAATCAAATTCATTATTGAGGTAACCACGCGCAGCTAAGCGTTGCGAGAGACTTAATAAAAATGCTGCCAATCTTTCTTCCGCACGCATTGTCCCAAGAGAAAGTAGGTGGCGCTGATCTTGAGTCAATTCTCGACTCATGATTTTATGAAATTGATTTTGCAGTACTGGAATTTGACGCGCTAAATCTTCAAAGGCTTCATAACGAATAATGCAAACTTCGCTCTCTTCAAGCGCAATCGCATTAGATTGATAGTGACCTTCGCCAATCCCATCAAGCCCCAAGATTTCACCTGGAAGATGAAAGCCAATAACCTGCTGTCGACCATCTTGAAGGCAGAATTCGGTTTTGAGAGTGCCAAAGCGCACGCTATAGACTGAGCTTAATGCGTCACCATGACGATAGAGGCTTTCCCCTTTTTGCAGATGAACACGCTCTTTAACTAAGGTATCGATTTTGGAAACTTCACTGCTACTCAGTCCTACCGGTAAGCAAAACTGTCCCAGCACGCATACTGAGCATTTGCTAGTCGGGGTATCGGTAGGTTTGTAATTCATTTTGGAACTAATTATGCAGTCAGTTTATTCTATACGGGTGAGATCTATGATTTTTACAATTCTTTTCGCTAACCGATGCTGACTTCTAGCCTTCTTTTGGCTGTCTTTTTGGGGGCTCTTGTCAGCGGCTGGCATTGCGCATTAATGTGCGGCGGGATAGCCGCTGCTATAGAGCGACCTAAGGTCATAGAGACCCCTTTAAGGGCTAAAACCGAGCTTTTTTACTTGCAGCTCATTATGCATTTGGGGCGGATTACTACCTATGTACTGTTAGGTGCCCTGGCTGCTGCTGTCGGTGTAGTGGTGTGGCAGCAAAACTTGCTTCCAATACAGCGCCCCTTGTTTGCCCTAACATCCCTAATTTTGATTTTTATGGGCCTTCGATTGATCAGATTGGATAAGTCTGAGGGTCTACTTGGGGGTAAGTGGCTAGGTTCAAAAATTGCCACTTATTGGGCTAAATATTTGGGGCGCATGGCCAGTGGTCCCTCTAGGTGGTTTAGTGGGATGCTATGGGGCTTGGTGCCTTGCGGATTGGTATATAGCGTTTTACCTTTGGCGTTTTTATCGGGAGATGTTGTTACTGGTGCGGCATTCATGTTGGCATTTGGATTAGGTACTTTGCCTAATTTGCTGTTGATCTCTAAATTCTCCGCAGCGCTGACGCAGTTTGGGCAATATCTTTGGGTGCGCTATCTAGCCGCTACGCTGCTATTCATTGCGGGCGGCTTTGGCTTGTACCGCGCCTGGGTTTTGCCGGAAGCCTTATTAAAGGGCGGCTTTTGTATTTCTTAGGCGGTTGCAGCCTCTATTCCAGAAATGAGGTCTGGGCGAAAAGAATCTGGCGGTAATGTTGATAGTAGGTCACTACGCTCGGCCATCTCCAGTGGTTGATGTGCTAAACCGCAAATGATCAATTGAATGTTTCGGGTTTTGCATAAGTGCACAAGCTCCATAATTGTTTCCATGCCTGATGTATCAATGTAGATGACATTCTTGAGATCAAGCAATAAGGTTTGCGATGGTAAGTTCGCCTCTATCTTTTCTAATAGCTTGACGGCCCCAAAAAAGATGGCGCCATGAATGCGATAAGCGTCAATTCTGCCGCGTTGATTATCTAGTCCCGGAAAATCGCTAGCAAGCGCATACTCACAGCGAGATAGGCTCGAGATCCGATAAATAAAGGTAATAAAAGCTAGTAGCAAACCAACCTCAACCGCAATGGTGAGATCAAGTACGACTGTCAGGATAAAAACACTGAGAATGGTAATGCGGTAGGGCAGGCGGAATTGCTTTAGATCGATAAATTTTTTCCATTCACCCATATTCCAGGCAACAAACATGAGGATGGCGGCAAGACTTGCAAGGGGAATATTTTTAGCAAGAGGCGCCGCAAAAAGTACTATTGCGAGTAAGGTAATGGCGTGCACCATTCCAGAGATTGGAGTGGTAGCACCACTTTCCACATTGGTAACGGTGCGAGCAATAGTTCCTGTTGCGGGCATGCCACCAAAAAACGGAATAGTGAAATTCGCGATTCCTTGAGCCATGAGTTCTTGGTTGGATTCATGGCGATCATGAATGAGCCCATCGGCTATGCGCGCGCAGAGTAGGGATTCAATGGCGCCTAGGAGTGCAAGTGTTAGCGCGGGTGCGACCATATATTGCGCGCTATCCCAGCTAATGTGAATCCATTCAAACGAAGGAAGTGTCGAGGGGATTCCGCCAAAACGACTACCTATAGTATCGACTGGTAGATTCAATGCGCTAGTAACCATCGTGGCCACCACCATGGCTACCACCGTTCCAGGCAAGTGAGAAAGCGGGCCTAGACGATGTTGAAATATTTTCCAAAGAATGAGTAAAGTGAGGCTCCCGCAGGCTAAACCAAGAGCAATTGGATTGAAGGTGTCGGCGGCTAGGTAGAGTGTTTGGACCTGTTGAAAGAAATGCGCAGGCATCTTTTCAATTTGGAGACCAAAAAAATCTTTAATCTGAGAAAGTCCAATCAAAAAAGCAATGCCATTGGTAAAGCCAATAATGACAGCGATCGGAATAAACCGTACTAGCGTTCCGAGACGAAATATGCCCATTAAAAACAAAAAGACTCCGGACATCGCTGTCGCCAGCAATAAATTAGGAACACCGTAGCGCTCCACAATGCCGTAGACAATCACAATAAAGGCGCCAGCAGGCCCGCCGATTTGTACACGACTACCACCGAGCAAAGAAATAAGCCCACCCGCGATAATGGCTGTGAAAATGCCAGCCTCAGGCTTGAGTCCGCTAGCAATCGCAAATGCCATCGCCAGAGGAAGAGCAACTACTCCAACGGTTAGACCAGCAAGTAGATCTTTAGTAAAAAGTGTGCGGTTATAGCCGCTAAATGAGTCGAGTAATCGAGGATGAAAAAACATCTATCGTTTGTCTAGTGATTTAAGCAAGTCGGTTGCCAACCCAGTAGGAGAAACTAGCGCATATTGCTGTTACTGTGCTGCCCCAGGCAATATCAATAAAGGCTAATTGTGTTGGAAAGTTTTTCACTACTGCCAAATTGGTCAGGTCGTATGTCATGTAACAAAACAAGCCAAATAGGGCGCCATATTGCAGCGCATATAGCCATGACTGCTTGGAGATGGCTGGCGCAATGACAAAAATATAGGCGCCTAGGGCATAAAGTAGGTAAAACGCTAAGGCGGCAAGCAATTTAGGTTCAGTTGCCATTAGCTCACCCATCTCATTACGGTAAAGGTTTTTTGCAATACCCAAGAGCCAGACCAAATCAATCGCGATGAGGGCGAATAGAAATGAGAGGTAGACAGCAAAATTTTTGAGCAATTCAGTTACCTTTAATCTTTTATAGGCTAATAATAAGCATTATGATGGAAAGAGTGAATTAGTAGCTCAATTTAAGGGGGTCATTATGTTTAAGCATTTATTGGTGCCGGTAGATGGTTCAGATGTCAGTAAAAAATCCTTGAAAAAAGTCGCTGCACTTGCCAAGGCTGATGGCGCTGCAGTTACGCTGGTATATGTTTCTGATCCGTTGCCGCCAACGGTTTATTCAGATAGCACTATGGGATACGGAATTTCGCAAAAAGAGCATGCCAAGGTTTGCGAAGTTTATGCAAAGGATGTATTTAAGAAGGCGGTCGCCGCTCTTGGATCGGGCATTAAGGCGAAGAGCCTTCATATCTCCAATAGCAATCTTTCTGAAGGCATTTTAGATGGAGCTAAAAAAGCGAAAGCCGATGTGATTGTGATGGCATCGCATAAACGAACTGGCATCAAAGGAATTTTGTTGGGAAGCGAAACTCATGAGGTCATCGTGCATTCCAAATTACCGGTATTGGTCTTGGGTTGATAAAAACGCAGTACATAAAAAAGGGTCCCGATGGACCCTTTTTTGTTGTAGTAAGACAATAGTATGCGCAGTTAATTGTATTTAATAGGGCTACCTAACAATAGTATTTCTCTTGTAAGTTGCCCACTTTCGTTATCACGCATAGACCATAAATCAAGCTGTGTTTTGGAACTGTAGGGATCAACGTAAACCCCATTTTTTCTTAATTCAAAATGAAGATGTGGACCAGTTGATCTGCCAGTGGATCCTACATAGCCAATTTCTAGACCCCTACGTACTTCATTTCCTGGAGCAAGTTCTACGTTGTAGTTGCTTAAGTGAGCGTAGTAGGTGTGGTAATTTCCTGGGTGCTCTAAAACAATCAAGTTGCCAAATGCGCCGCTGTATCCAATATGAGCCACTCTGCCATTTGCAACACTAAAAACGGGTGTGCCAATAGGAGCTGAGTAGTCGATTCCCATATGCGCGCGATAACGTTGCTTAGGTGCGGGGGCTGGAGTAGGCGCTGTACTTTTGGTGGTTGGGGCCGCACTCTTAGTGCGTTTGCCGGAGCCAGCTCTCACCATGCCCACACCACGTGAAATACGACGATAGCTCAGTGGATTGGTCCAAAAGGAGCGTTCGAGTGATTCGCCTGAACCCGTAAAGAAGCCTCCAGGAATATCGTTGCGATCCATCCAAAATGCATCGGCATAAACTTCCTTGGTGGCGGGATCAATAATTTCTACAGCCCAAATTTGCGCCCACTTTTCTCGATCACCGAAATCTACGATGATGCGTACAACGCTATTTGTATTTTCTAAAGAATTGTTATCTTCCGGGTAAATTTGTTTGATCAAAGAATTTAATTCCCAAACAAGTTCGACAGGAAGTTGATCACCAACTTTTTTGGGGTCGTATAAAACATCTCGAAGTGGCATGCGGATCTCGGTCAGGCGTTTGGATTCATCTTTTAAATAATCTTGCTGAATTAAAAAACCACCAACGACTGAGGGGGTAAATGTCCACACTTCTGTTTTGTTATCTTGAATAGGGCCATTCATGATACTAAGCGAGTCGAAGCGATTGCGGGCGCCAAAAGCAACTACATAAGGGATGCACTCGCCACGCATGCGCTCAAAAAATGTTTTAGTTTGATTTTTAAAGAATTCGCTGAACTGAGGATTATCAATTCCAATGCTCGATGGCAGATTGTCTTCATTAAAGTTGCGTCGTAAGCATCCCTGGGATACGCGGTAATCTAGGTTGGCATCGCTATCGAGCATGAGCTCGTCGGGCGCTTTGCGCTGAAAGAGAGAGGGGTTAAGGCTCATGCTGCTGGTTTTTGAGCCTGTACCTGCCGATTTATCCTTAAATCCAACTTGCTTTGGCGGCTGGACGATTACCTTTTTGCGCGCTTGACTCGAATTGTCGCCTTGAGCTGCGTAAGACAAGCTGGGGGTGGCGCTCAGAAATACACAGCCAGACAAAATGATTACTCCCTTGGCAAAAAGGGAGCGAATAGATACTTTTTTATTCACCTTTCAATTATCTAACAATGTGAGAGTGTGGCTAAATAAATATGTTGTGCTGCAGCAATAACTTAGCCTTCATCCGGAGCAATTTTTAGCACCTCAAATGCAGCTTTAAGCCTTTCCTCGTAGTTTTTCTTTGTCTTGGCCGCTTCATCGGGGCTCCATTTTCTAAAGCCAGCACCCTTAGCAATGCCAGTTTTGCCAGTTTTAACTAAATTGGTGACGCATTTGGGTGGCGCAGTGATGTTTGATAAGGAGGGATAAATTAATTCGGCAGCAAGGACCATTCCTTCCCAGCCAGAGATTTCTTTTTGGGTCATGGGGCCTACGGCGGCATATCGAAAACCAAAACTATAGCGAACGGCCGTGTCGATATCGTCGGGCGTTGCTACACCCTCTTCTACCAGAGAAAGCGCTTCTCGCATCAATGCATGCTGTATTCGGTTTGCCAAGAATCCTGGGAGATCTTTTTTGACGAGCACTGGTTTTTTGCCATGGGCGCGGTAAAAATCACAGAGCTTTTCGGCTAGCTCCAGACTGGATTGCTTGCCAATAACAATTTCTACTAGCGGTACGATGTGCGCGGGCATAAAGTAGTGGGTGTTAAACATCCGATGTGCCGTAGAAAGGCCAATTGCCATATCGCTGATTGGAAAGCCCGAACTATTGCTGCCAATTGGAATATGCGGGGGTACGCGCTTATCAAGCAGGGCAAACAGGTCTCTTTTTGGCTCCAGTTGTTCTGAGACTGTTTCAATGACTAAATCCACCTCATTCCAATCTTGCCACGTATCAATACTCCCGCTTTGGAGGGGCGGATTGGTTTTATGCCATGCAGGGTTGATGGAGTCGGCGCATAACTTAATAGCATCAAGGGATTGCAGGGCCTTTTCAGCGCTGCGTCCCAGAATGATGGTGTGAGCGCCACTGGCTAAAAATCCAGCCGCAATACCAATGCCCATGGTGCCTGTTCCAATAATGACAACTTTGCTCATTTGTATTCCATATATGTGAAATTGATTAATTCAATGAATGAGTGAATTATTCCCCATTCAAGCAACTGCCGGCAAATGAAATTCTAGATACAATTATTTTTTGATTAAGGAGTTTTGATGCCGATTATTGAATCCATTCAAGTTGCTTCTGTAGCGGTCCCACTGGATAAGGTGACCTCATTTTCTACACGTACCGTATCTGAGCGTCACTACTGTTTAGTCAAAGTACGTGGCAAGGATGGCAATGAAGGTATTGGCTTTTGCTACGTGGGAAGTGCTGGCGGTGATATCGCTAAAGTGGCTGTTGAGCAATTACTGGCCCCTAGGTTAATTGGTCAGAATAGCCATCGTAGCGAAGGCCTTTGGATGGAGATGTATAACGAATCCATTCTGCAAGGTCGCTCGGGCGCGGTTATGCGCGGCATCTCTATATTGGATACAGCGCTATGGGATTTAAATGCGCGCTCAGTGGGCTTGCCTTTGCATCAATATTTAGGTTCAGTGGTTGATGACCGCGTGCCAGCATACGCAAGTGGTGGCTATTATCTGGATGGCAAAACGCCAGCCAAACTTGGTAAAGAGATGGAGTCCTATGTTAAGCAGGGTTTTAAAGCCGTCAAGATGAAAGTCGGGCGTTTATCGCCTGCCGAAGAGGAGGCGCGTGTTAAGGCGGCACGTAAGGCAGTGGGCGATGATGTTTTACTAACGCTTGATGCGAATAATGCGTGGCGCGATTTGCCGACTGCGCTAGAGTATGTGAGACGCTTTGAAGCTTATAACCCCTATTGGATAGAAGAGCCTTTCTCTCCTGATGCTATTGACTTGCATGCAGCTTTGGCGCGTCAAACCAAGATCAATGTGGCAACGGGTGAGATGGAGGCTGGACGTTGGCGCTTTAGAGAGTTGATTGATGCTGGTGGCGCCGCTATTTTGCAATCTGACGCCGCAGTTTGTGGTGGTATTACGGAGTGGCGTCGTATTTCAGCGTACGCTGATTTGAAGGGCATTACAGTCTGCCCGCATTGGATGCATGATTTGCATGCGCCATTGGTTGCCGCTACACCGAACGCGCGTTTTGTGGAGTTCTTCTTAGATGATCAAGTGCTCAACTTCCGTAGATTGATCAATAGACAGCTCGCCTTTAAGAATGGCGATCTGATTTTGCATAAAACCCCTGGGCTTGGATTTGAGTTTGATGAAGCGGCTGTTAAAAAGTACGCAGGCAAAGCAGCGTGGAGCAAAATCTCTTAAGTCATTTTCCTTATTGCGGGTGTTAATGGGAGCAATAGCGTAATTAGGATCTGCAGAAACAATAAAGCCCGCATTAGCGGGCTTTATTGTTCATGGGTACTCTTCTGCTATGAAGCTCTTGGATTTAGTCTGAAGTGGGTAATGATTTGTGTCACGATAACCAAACCAAATCCAATAAAGCCGATGAAGTCAGCCTCGGTCGATGGATAGGCTAGCGCTACACCAGAAATCACCATGATGATGCGTTCAAAGACCTTGGTTTTTTCAATGAACCAACCTTGTAGTCCGCCTGCCAGGCAAATGATGCCAGCAATCGCCGTGAAAGAAACCCAGGCAATTTGCATCCAATCCGCTTGCTCCAATGCGCTTGTTGAGCCCATCAACAAGAGGCTCACACCAGATTTATCTAAAACAAACATAAAGGGCACCAGAATTGCTGGGGCAACATACTTCCAAGTTTGCAAAGTGGTTTTATAGGGATTGCCTTTGCATATCGCGGCCGCAGCAAATGGTGAGAGTGCGGTTGGAGGCGATACCTCGGAAAGTACTGCATAGTAGAAGATAAACATGTGCGCCGCAAAAGCAGGAACGCCCAAGTTGATTAAGGCGGGCGCGGCAATCACTGCGCAAATAATGTAAGAAGCAGTAACAGGAACGGCTAGACCAACAATCCAAACTACTAACGCGGTAAAGATGGTCGTTAATAAGAGTGATCCACCAGCATACTGAATCACAATCGAGCTAAATTTAAGACCAAGACCAGTGAGTGTCACGGTGCCAACAATGAGGCCCGCACCCGCACAGGTCGCTGCAATTGCTAGCACGCCAGTAGATCCGGATGCTAGGGATTTGGTGAGGTTGGAGTTATAGAGACCGGAAAGAATGGGTTCTTTGCCTTTAAACCATGCCCAAGGAATGATGGCAGTATCCTCACGCAACATACTCGACAGTGCAGAAACTACCGTAGCCCAGAATACAGACATTACTGGTGAGAAGCCCATCAACATGAATACCACAATGGAGATGAGTGAGAAAAAGTGGAACCAGTATTTTTTAGTCAGTTGCCATGCGGTTTCGGCGGAAGCGAATTGAATGCTCTTCATGCCGTATTTGCGCACATCGATTTCTACCATGACAAATAATCCAAGGTAAAAAAGGATGGTTGGGATAGTTGCCATTAGCAACACATCTAAATAAGAAATTTTCAGAAAGTCCGCGATCAAGAATGCGGCTGCGCCCAATACGGGTGGCGAGATGATGGCTCCCAAGCCGCCAGCTGCCAATAATCCTCCCGCAGCATTTTTTTCGTAGCCAACTTTATCCAACATGGGCGCGGCTACAGATCCTACGGTAACGGTGGTGGCAACGCCTGATCCAGAAGGGCCCCCAAGCAAAAAGGAGGACATCACAATAGTTCTGCCTACACCAGAGGATTTACCGCCCATTGCCGCAAAGGAAAAGTCGATGAAAAATTTACCGGCACCGGTAAATTGCAGGAAGGCGCCAAAGATGGTGAACAAAATAATGAGCGTTGCAGAGACGTCAACCGCGGTGCCGTAAATGCCTTCAAGAGTCATATACATATAGCCCACTAAGCGATCGAGACCGTAGCCTTTGTGTGTCCATGGCGCGGGCAGATGGTTGCCAAATAGCGCGTACAGTAAAAACAGAACGGTGACCGTTACGAGCACCATACCATTGGTTCTTCTGACGCTCTCAAGGATTAGCAGAATTAAGCCGATCCCAATCATTACATCTGTTGAGTTAGGGGCGGTATTTCTGTCCATAAAATCATCGCCGCCGCTAAGAATGTAATAGGCGATCGCCACGGATCCGAGCGCAAAGACAATATCCCAAATCATGAGGCGGTTTTTGAAGCGAGCTGCAATTGGGAAGCTTAGGAATACTAAAAACAATACCAAGGCCACATGAACGACGCGCAATTGCTGCGTAGGCACAATGGAGTATGCGGCATACAGGTGGAATAAAGACATGCCCACCGCTACTAAAGTAATGAATTTGGCTAATAACCCCTTGTAGTCGTTGGAGTCGCCTTCTTCTTGCTTGATAAAGGCGTCTAATTTTTCCTGGGTTTCGTTATCGATAGCGTTTTGATTCATGTCTCAACCTATATTTTTTGTATTTATGTGCCACTTTAAAGCAAAAAAGGGGTGAGTTGAACTCACCCCTTAAAAGAAATGCTAATTTAGTTTACTTTAATGCCTTTTTCTTTGAAATACTTTAAGGCGCCTGGATGGTAAGGAACTGGTGTTGCATTCGCTTTTTGAGCATCCAATTTGACGTTGCGGTATTCAGCATGTGAACGAACTAACTCGAGCTGGTTGTCAAAGACAGCCTTTACGATTTTGTAAGCTTCATCATCAGACATAGAGGCATTCACAACCAATAGGTTTGCAACTGCGGCAACATTGTTGTCTTTAGCCATGCCACTGTATGTTTGCTTGGTGATGACTGATGGGAAATACAGATTACCGTATTTTTTGTTCATAGCAGGCACTTCGGCTGCAGTGTCAACCATCACGATTTTCATGCCTGGACTATTTGCCAAGTCTGTGACGGCTGCGGTGGGAAGCCCGCCTACCCAGAAAAATGCATCAATTTTGCGGTCTTTCACTGCGTTCACGGATTCTGCAACGCTTAAACGTTCGCGCTTAATGTCTTTGTTAGGGTCAATGCCAGCTGCTTCTAAAAGTCTAAAGGCCATCACTTCTGTAGCGCTGCCAGGAGAGCCTGTACTTACGCGCTTGCCTTTGAGGTCGCTCATCGTTTTGATGCCAGTTGATTCTATGGTTCCAACGTGCATCAGGTTTGGATAAAGAATTAACAGAGTGCGAACATCGATTGGCTTATCTTTGAATTTATCCACGCCAGAGGTCGCATCCTTTGCCGCGTCAGCCATGGAGAACCCAACATAGGGCTTTCCTGTGCCAATCAGCTTGAGGTTATCTACTGATCCGCCAGTCACTTCCGCTGTAGCTGACATGCCTGGTACTTTGCTAGAAAGTACGGAGGCTAGGCCTCCACCCATAGGGTAGTAAACGCCGCCAGTACCGCCGGTAGCGATAGAAATGTTTTGCGCGCTAACACTTGCGCAAATAAAACTTAGTGATAAAGCGAGAGTCTTGAGTAGCTTCATTGTTATCTCCTTATAATTTTTTAAATTTTTAAATCACAAACCAGGCATGCTGAAATTAATCGCCTTTAGCTCGCTAAGTAATTGAGCTTGTTGTTCGGCGCTTAATTGCATTAGTGGTGGGCGTACACGCAGCCACTCAGGATCTTTGCTGAAATGAGCAACGGCTGTTTTCATGCCGGCAATCATTTGATATTTCGCAAAAACATTACGCACTTGATCCAAACTTGCTTGACGCTCATCGGCATTGGATTCTCTCCAATGCGCAGCTAAATCGGCAATTGCTTTTGGGTTCACGTTAGCGGTAGCCGAAATGCAGCCAACTCCACCAGCGCGTAGAGTGCGCATTAAGAATACTTCGCTACCTGCATAGACGCGAAAGCCAGATGGCGCGAGCAATTTAATGACTGACTCTGTATATGCCCAATCTCCAGAACTATCTTTCATGCCCACAACGGTTTTGGGGTATTCCTTGGTAAGGCGCTCGAGTAGAGAAAGACTCAAATTAATTTTGGTGACTGGCGGAATGTTGTAGATGTAAATCTGCAATGCGTCACTACCAACTTTCTGAATCACCTCAGAAAAGTATGCAAACAAACCGTCATCCGAAACGTCTTTGTAATAAAACGGCGGCAACATTAATACGCCGGCACACTTATGATTCACCGCGTGACGTGTCATATTGACAGTAGCATCAATTGATGTAGCGCCAGTACCAGGCATCATGTGCTCTGGATTTAATCCGCCCTCAATTAATGCAGTCAAGGTGCTCATTTTTTGTGGGGCAGACATCGAGTTGGCTTCAGAGTTTGTGCCAAAGATAGCTTGACCAACACCGTTGGCCTCTAGCCATTTACATTGTTTAAGTAACTTTGGAGCGTCTGGGCTGCCGTCTGCCTTAAATGGTGTGATTACAGGGGATAACACTGCAGGCAAAGTGGAAGGGTGCAGAGAAATCGTCATGCTGGCTCCGTTTTAGTTATTTACTTCCGAAGGAAGTGTTTGTTGTGTAAAGAAAGCTTCTAAATTATCTACCGCTAAATTGGTCATGGCTATCCGTGTTTCTGCGGTAGCACTACCGATATGCGGTGTTAACAATACATTATCTAGGGATAAGAATGCGGCGTCCGGGTTTGGCTCATTCTCAAAGACATCTAAAGCAGCGCCTGCAATCTTTTTATGTTGCAGTGCATATAAAAGAGCATTTTCATCAATTACGCTCCCGCGAGCAATGTTAATAAGGTATCCAGAGGGACCCAAGGCTTCTAGCACTGCAGCGTTCACCATTTTGTCCGTCTCGGGCGATGCGGGGCAAGCTAAAAAAACAATGTCGCAGGCATTCGCTAGCGCTTCAATACTAGGATAGTAGCTGTAGGGCAGTTGTTTTTTGTGCGGACCGGAATAGGCAATGCTTACTTTAAAAGGCTCCAGACGTTTTGCTAGATCTTGACCAATTCGGCCCATGCCCGCTATTCCCACCCGTTTACCGGCGAGCGTAGTCGTGATCTCAAAGGGTGTCTTTGACCAGGCTCTGTTTTTGACATGATCCTGAGCCTTAGGAAGGCTGCGAAGCAAGGTTAGAAGCATGCCTACCGCAAGTTCGCATACCGCATCATTTAAAACGCCAGGGGTATTGCTTGCTTTGATGCCTTTTTCTTTCAGATAAGCCAAGGGCAGGTTGTCATAACCCACTCCAACAGTCGCTACCATGCGAATACTGGGAATTTGTTTTACGAGGGCTTCTGGGAGCTTGGTGTTTGAGCGAATCAAAATCGCCTGGAAGTTTCCGGCGGGAGCTGGGGCGTGTGGATCAAGGTGGTGAATTGGGGTCAGGCGTCGATTGATCTCGCCTTGCATGATTTCAGGGAAATGGCCGACCTGTAGCACCGAATTGACGGGGATCATGTCTCACTAACTTTTTTATTGAAATAATGCATTTATTGTAAGTGGATTTGATAAAAAAGTCTGATCCCCATTGAGGAGAGTATTGATGTTATTTACACCAGCCGAAACTAAGGTGGTGGTTGTTGGCGGCGGCACAATGGGTGCGGACGTTGCCGCTGTTTGCGCGCGTGGTGGTTGCGCTGTTCAGGTGGTTGAACCAACGACTGAGAGACGGGCGCTCTTGCCGGATTATTTCGCTAATACTATGGCTGATCTTGGCTATGAACACCGCATTCATCTGCTTTCGGTTGCGGGTACGCTCGAAGAGGTCGATTGGTCTGATGTCGACTTGGTAATTGAGTGTGTGCCAGAGCGCTTGGATATTAAAAGAGAGTTGTTTGCCAAACTAGAAAAATACGCAAAGCCAGAGGCAGTGTTGGCAAGCAATAGCACAAGCTTTCCTATCAGTGAAATAGCGAGCGGCCTAAAAACAAGTGCGCGTATGATTGGTTTGCATTTCTTCATGCCTGCGCATTTAGTTCCTTGCGTGGAAGTAGTTTATGGCGCCAAGACTTCGACCATGGTTGGTGAAAGTCTTTCTCGTCTCATGTCGGCATGCGGCATGGTGCCCGTGACGGTTAAAAAAGACTTGCCAGGATTTTTAGCCAATCGTCTGCAACACGCCCTATCGCGAGAGGCCTTTGCCATGGTTGATGAAGGTATCTGCACACCTGAAGACATTGATAAAGCTGTCCGGTTTGGATTTGGTTTTCGTTATATCGCAGCTGGCCCAGCGATGCAAAGAGATCATGCAGGTCTTGAGGTGCATGGTGCTGGAGGTGCGACGATTTATCCCACCCTAAATAATTCCCCAACAATAGCCAAGTGCTTAAGTGAGCGTATTGCGAGCGGTAAATTCGGCATGAAAACGGGAGAGGGTTTTTATACATGGAATTCGGAAACCATTAAAGCTGAGCGCGAGCGTTATCAAGAAGCCCTACGAGCTGGTTTGAAAATTATTCAAAAAGATTTGCCTGAAATTAAATAGTATTCGTTTGCGCATGGCTGTTTTATCCTTATGACATGAAAAAAATTATTCGTGTCTGGGATCTACCAATCCGTTTGTTTCATTGGCTCTTGGTACTCTGCATTGTGGGAAGCGTTATTAGCGTCAATTTGGGTGGGAACGCTATTCAATGGCATGCCTATTTTGGGTATTGTATTTTGACTTTACTGATCTTCAGAATTGTTTGGGGATTTGTTGGGTCGACTCATGCGCGATTCGCTGCCTTTTTCCCTAGCAAAAAAGCTGTGTTTGATTATTTAAGCGGCAATGCGCCTCGAGCTATTGGCCATAATCCTATTGGCGCAATCTCAGTATTTGCTTTGTTATTTGTCCTAAGTATTCAAGTTTTAACTGGCTTGTTTGTCGATGATGAAATCGCATTTCAGGGGCCGCTTGCAAAATACGTATCTAGTGAGACAGCTTCCTTCCTGTCACAAATCCATGAAGGCAATCAAGTGGTGATTTATATCTTGATTGCTACGCATATCGCCGCTATTTTCTATTACAAGAAATTTAAGGGCCAAGATCTAATTGGGCCAATGATTAGTGGCGATAAAAAAATTGACCCAAGTGAAGAGGCAAAGTACTTGCCTGCTGACTTGGGTCGTATCTCCAAGGACGGAGTGCTACAACGTGCTTTTGCTCTGTTGCTGATGAGCTTAATTGCGATCAGTGTTGGTTACTTAATCAGCAAGTAAGCATTGGTCAAGATCGATTATTTTTTCTTGAAGTCATCGTGGCAGCCTTTGCAAGTTGTACTTGCTGCGCCAAATGCTTTCTTAATACTCTCTTGATCTCCTGACTGTGCGGCCTTATTCAGATCGGCTACAGCCAATTGCATTTTTTCGGCAGCTGCTTTGAATTTCGCATTGTCTGACCAAACTTCTGGTTTTGCTTTACCACCTTCGGTGCCCGGACCAAAAGCTTGCCATGGTAATGATGAGAGAGTGGCAACAACAGCTGCATTCTTCGCAACCTCATCTTTGTTGTAAGGGGTTTCGCCTTTTACAACGGCACCAATTTTGCCAAAGGAATTTGCCATCACGGTAAATGTGCTTTGACGATACTTAATAGCATCTTCTGAGTTTTTAAATTGAGCAAATGCCACTCCCGCTCCAATTGTCAAAATAGTTGCAGTACTTGCTAAAACGAATTTTTGTAGTTTCATGATGTCTCTCCAATGATGGGGTGGGGCTGCTTGATATCAGCATATCCCAGATTAATAGTTCTGGTTTAAAAAATCATTCTTAAGGGGCTGGTCAATAGCAGGATGAGCCATTCAAAAAAGCGCATTAGGGGGGTCATCCATAGATTGCCTATGATCCCTGTAAACACCAAGCCCAAGACGATGAAAAATCCCCAGGGCTCAAGTCGTCCTAGCGCAATGGATTGGCGAGCTGGTAAAAGTCCAGCAAGAATTCGGCCACCATCTAACGGGGGTAGTGGAAAAAGATTAAAGACGAGTAAACCTAAATTCCATGTGATGCCCGCTTGCGACATCGAGATTAAAAATTTTTCATTAACGCCCAGCCCTACAAAAAGAATTAATAGAGTTAGCCATATCAAAGCCTGAACAAAGTTTGACCCGGGACCCGCTAGCGCAACCCAAATGGAGTCGATCCTAGGGTTTCTGAGGCGCCCAAAATTGACGGGTACTGGTTTGGCATAACCCACCAAAAAAGGAGATCCAGCCAGAATTAATGCTAACGGGATCAAAATGGTGCCAACTGGATCTATGTGCTTGGCAGGGTTCAGGCTTACTCGTCCCAGCATGTAGGCCGTATTGTCGCCAAATTTGCGGGCAGCATAGCCGTGGGCTGCCTCATGGATAGTAATGGCAAAAATCAAGGGAATCGCATTAATCGCGATAGCTTGGATAGAATAGTCGTTAATCATGGCAATATGATATCCACAGGAGCTTAAATTGACTGACGAAAAGAAATCTGAATCAAAACCCCCGGTTAAGGCTGTAGCGGCAAAGCCGCCGGTACGTCCGCCCGCCCCAAAGGGACCATCTGGACCCGCTGGAAGGCCTCAGGCGGGGTTTGGCGGGGGGAAAGGCATGATGCGCAAGGCTGGTCGCGGTCGATAGTGGATAATTACACTATTCATTAATGTGTTTACAGAGGATTTAGCATGAACGAATGGCATAACGAATCTAAAGAAGAAGTTAACAAAAAGATCATTACTTTGATCGTGATGTTGGCGGCGGCTACTAGCTTGGCTATTTTGTTTGCATTGGTTGCGGCTCATACAGGTTACGTATTCGGTTAATTGGTATTAATGACTAGCCATCGCCAACCCGCGGTATTTGCTGGTCATGGCAGTCCGATGTATGCCATAGAGCCCAACCGCTACACAGCGGCGTGGGCTGCTCTTGGAAAATCACTTAAGCGTCCCGACGCAATCTTAGTAATCTCCGCCCACTGGGTAACTCGTGGCACATGGGTTACCGCAATGGCAAAGCCAAAAACAATTCATGATTTTGGTGGGTTCCCTCAAGCACTTTTTGATATTCAGTATCCAGCTCTAGGAAGTCCTGCTTTAGCTGATCGTGTGCAAGAGTTATTAAGCATTCCCGTTGTCCTCGAAGAAAATGAATGGGGCATTGATCATGGGGCTTGGTCTGTTCTGAAGTATCTGTATCCAGATGCGGACGTGCCTGTGGTGCAGTTGAGTTTGGATGGGTCCATGACTGCGAATGAGCATTATGAGCTTGCCAAGCAACTGTGTCCTTTGCGTGACGAGAATATTCTTGTTCTATCAAGTGGGAATGTGGTCCATAACTTGCGCACGATTCATTGGCAAGAGGGTGCTGAGCCTTATCCCTGGGCTACAGAATTCAATGAATTTTTTGTGGAGCAGATTCGCGCCGATCATCATGATCCATTGATTCATTGGGAGCGTTATGGAGAAGCGGCACATCTTTCTATTCAAACTGCTGAGCACTATTGGCCAGCTTTGTATATCTTGGCTTTGCAGCAAGAAGGCGAGCAAGCAAAAGTTTTTACTGATGGAATTGAAATGGGTTCGATCAGTATGTTGAGTTTTTCGGTTCAATAAAAGCAAATTATGTGGCTATCAGTCCTTGCAATTTTTTCCGGCGCAGGTTTAGGTGCTTTACTTAGAGCATCGTTTAACTATTTAACGGTCGGTGCCGCTTCAGCCGTTCCGCTGGGCACCTTCCTTTCCAATATGGTTGGCGGATACTTGGTTGGCATTGCGATTGCTTTTTTTGGGAACAACCCTAATTTCTCCCCTGAATGGAGGTTGTTTGTTGTTACTGGTTTTCTTGGTGGCTTAACCACTTTCTCGAGTTTTTCTGCTGAAGTTGTTGAGTTTATGCAGCGGGGTGAATTAAGCTGGGCGCTCGGTACTGCATTGCTACATCTGATTGGTTCGCTAGTACTAACCTTCTTGGGTATCCTGACATACCAAGCGCTTAAATGAATCCAAGCACTCCTAATGCCCCGCCAATAGCGATCAGGTAAAGCGGGTGCCAGCGTGTAAACAAAGTAATCGCTATTGTGCCAAGCGTTAATAGGTGGGCTGCGATGTTGGTATTGATTTGTATGGCGATACCCCATGCAGCTGATAGCACTAAGCCAACGGCAAGAGCGCCTGCAGCCGCTTGAATCATTTTCTGCTTTTGGATGTCCCGCATACCCAGAATCGAGCGTTGCAAGAAAAAAATCATGATTGATGATGGCCATGCGATTGCTAAAGTAGCGATTGCTGCGCCGATGACTCCCCCAACTTTCCAGCCAATCAGCGTCACTGTCATTAAGTTTGGTCCTGGTGCGGCCTGGGCGATTGCAAAGTAATCGGCAAAGGTTTGACTATTAATCCACTGCTCTTGATTGACCGATAGATCATAAAGAGTCGGAAGGAGTGCGTTGATCCCTCCAAAGGCCACCAATGAAAAGGCTGAGAGTTTTAGAAAAAGACCAATGAGGGCGCTTATCATTTGTTGACCTTCTTCCATGCTAGATAAAATGCTAGTGGAGAGGCGAGCAAGACTACCCAGCCTAGACCCAAATGAAAATAAGTCGCCGCCAAAATGGTCAAGAAAATCACTAAAAGCATCGGTGGGTATTTCAACTCAGTACGCAACATTTTGAAGCCGGTGCTTGCAATTAAACCTACACCTACAGCGGAAATGCCTTTGAGCAAACCTTGCACAATTGGCATGTAACTGTAATGCTCATGCAAGATGACTAATAGGATGACGATGGCAACGGGCCCAAGCATCAAGCCCATGACTGCTGCGAATGCGCCTGATGCGCCTGCAAAACGGCTGCCGACACATACACCAAGATTAAGAATATTGGGTCCAGGAACAATTTGACAAATACCCAGCATGGCGCTGAACTCTTCAGGACTTAACCATTTTTCTTGCTCAACGATGGTGCGCCTTGCCCACGGAAGTACGCCGCCAAATCCAGACATGCCGATTTTGCTAAACCCAATAAATAATTGCTTGGGAGTGATAGTCTTAGGAGGCATGAAAATTTCTGTCACAGGGATCTGGAATTTTATTGTGGCTTAAATGGATAAGGTACAGGCTTATTACTTAACCAGGCTTCAAGCGTTTCAGTGATGCCTTTGGAGAAGGTGGCAAAAATAGGTTCGGCAACAAATCCAAGATGTGGGGTGACAAGAAGATTGGGTGTATTGCGTAGTACATCTTTTTCAGGAAGGGGTTCTACATCGAATACATCAACTGCGGCTTGCCCCGGCCTACCTGCTGCCAAAGCATTTTGCAGATCGGCCATATTAATCAGCGCTGAACGTGAAGTATTTACCAAAATGGAATCGGTGCGCATGAGCGCTAACTGATCTGCGCTAATCAACCCCTTTGTTCCGGGGCCTGCGACTAAGTGCATTGAAACTACCTTAGAGGTTTTTAAGAGTTCATCAAGACTCACTGCTTTTGCGTTTTCAGCGGCAGCTCGCTCTGGAGTCATGCGAGGGCTCCAGGCGACTACTTCCATGCCGAAGGCGGCGCCAACACGCGCCACTCGACTGCCAATCGCGCCAAGCCCCATAATGCCCAAACGTTCGCCCGAGAGCATTGGCAAAACTGAAGTGGCATTACGCCAACCTCCAGATAACATGAGTTTGTTTTGTTCAACGAGATGTTTGGAGGCGCCCAGAATTAAAGCCCAAGTCAATTCCGCAGTAGTTTCTTTGGATGGACCTCCAGGTGTGTGTGCTATGGGGATGTTTCTAGAAGCTAGAGCTGAAGCGTCTAGCGTGCCATTTCGTTCGCCGGTAAACATGAGGAATTTCAGTTCAGGCAGGCGCGCAATTAAATCTTCATTGAAGGGTGAGCGATCTCTAACGATCGCAATCGCATCGGCATTTTTTACTGCTTCATATAGGGCCTCATCACGCAAAGGTTCATGATGAATAGTGACATTTGCTTGCCGATCTAATGTTTCCCAGTTGGAAAAACGACGTAAGGCGCGTTCGTAATCTCCAAGAATAACGATGTTTGGCAATGAGCTCATAAATGTAATGTATTCAAAATAAGCAATTATTTTGGTGAAGTCATGCGCAGCTTTTTGCGTATAGAGCGTTCTATGGGAATGGAATCTAGATTGGGTTCTAGTGCTTCGCGCTCGTCAAATACAAAGCAACTGCCTTGGTAATGGGCTGATCCGACTTCTTCAAAATATTTCAAAATCCCACCCTCTAATTGGTAGCTGTGCAGCATGCCAATCTCACGCATGTATAAGCCGGATTTTTCGCAACGGATACCACCGGTGCAGAAGCTCACCAATGTTTTATCGGCCAATTCTTCTTTGTGGGCGGAGATGGCAGCAGGAAATTCTGTGAATTTCTCGATATTAAAGTGCAGGGCATTTTCAAAAGTGCCATAGTCCACTTCAAAAGCATTGCGCGTATCAACCATAACTACTGGACGACCATGGTCGTCGGTGCCACGATCAAGCCATTCTTGTAATTTTTTAGGGCTGATGAAGTTGGCACGACCCTCTTCTGGACGAATGCTTGGGTGATTCATGCGAATGATCTCGTTCTTTAGCTTGATCAACATTTTTTTGAAGGGTTGATCCTCTGACCAGCTTTCTTTTGCTTCTAGAGGTTTAAAGCGTGGATCGGTACGCAGCCAATCCAAAAATCCACGAAGTGCTTCAGTCTTGCCAGCCAAAAACATATTGATTCCCTCGGGCGTCAGAAGGATAGTGCCCTTTAATTGGCGGCCATTGCATTCCTCTAGCATCCTTGCGCGCAGCGCTGGCAAGCCATCAAGGCTAACAAATAAATAGGCGGCAATATTTAGGATGGATTTCATCTTTTTCTCACTTAGCTACCTTGGCATTATCGAGCAAATACGCTGTGGAGGTGTTAACCTTGGTATCTTCATTAAAAGAGGTAAATCTAGGGCTAATTTAGCGAAATTATCCAATAATGGTGACGGTTGATTGGTGCAAGGTATTGCTGATATTGCAATCTAAAGTTAGCGCTGTAATGAGTGGGAAATATTTATGTCAGAACGTTTAATTCCGTATCAACCAATGGATTTGGCAGAGCCATCCGAGTTGGTGGCCGCTATTCGCAGGAGACGCGGCGGTCAGTTTATTAATTTGGATCGTATGCTTTTGCATAGCGTGCCCATTGCCGAGGGTTGGAATCACTTTATTGGCGAGATTCGCAATAACTTATCTTTGGATCCTAAGTTGCGCGAGCTGGCAATGTGTGGCGTAGCAGTTCTCAATGGCGCTGAATACGAATTCTTCCACCATGCACCGCCGTTTAAAAAAGCGGGTGGAACTGAAGAGCAGGTACAAGGTTTACGCCTGATTGGGCAAGATAGTTTCCCAAAGGATTTATATTCTCCAGTGGAAAATGATGCTGCTGAACTCACTTATCAAATGACGCGCAATATTAAGGTGGACCCACAGTTAATGAAGCGCCTCCAAAAGGCTTTAGGGAATACGGATACTGTTGAATTAGTGACGGTGATTGCTGCTTACAACATGGTGTCTCGCTTCTTAATTGCACTCGATGTAAATCCCGAAGACCATCCTCCAGCCTAAAACATCCGCCAATATGATCCGCAATATTCAAACAATCATTCCAGGCATTTCTACTTCTGACGGTGCAGGCGTGAAATTGCGTCGTAGCCTTGGCGGTCAGAATCAAGTAAGGCTTGATCCTTTTTTGATGTTGGATGAATTTTCTTCAAATGACCCCAATGACTATGTCGCAGGTTTTCCAGCGCATCCACATCGGGGGTTCGAGACAGTAACTTATATGCTTGAAGGTCATATGTTGCATGAGGATCACTTGGGCAATCAAGGTCACCTTAAAACAGGCGGCGTGCAATGGATGACAGCAGGGCGCGGCATTATTCACTCTGAGATGCCGCAGCAGGTTAGCGGTGCGATGCGGGGCTTTCAACTCTGGATTAATTTGCCAGCTAAAGAAAAAATGAAGCCGGCTGCATATCAGGATATCCAGGTGGAAGATATTCCAAAGGTGGTCTTGCCTAATACTGGTTCAGTAAAGGTGATTGCCGGAACATACATTCAGGATGAAAAAGAGGTTCAGGGGCCGATTCAGGGGATTACAACCGCGCCTTTATTTTTAGATGTGCACTTGCCAGCAAATGGAGAGTTTGAACATCGAATTTCAAAAGAGCTCAATGCATTTGTTTATGTTTATGAAGGTGATCTGGAAGTTGGCGGCCCCATGCGCGCTGTGCCAAAGCAGGCTGCTATTGTGTTGGGGGATGGCGATCGTCTTAAAGCAAAAGCTGGTGCTAGTGGTGCTCAATTTATTATTCTTGCCGCCTTGCCACTGCATGAGCCTATCGTTCAGTACGGCCCTTTTGTGATGAATACGCGCTCTGAGATTGAGCAGGCAATTGATGATTACCAAAATAATCGATTTGTGATTGCCTAGGTGAGTCAAGTTATCGCGCTACAGTGGGAAGAGGGTGGCCAGACCCAGAGTGCCATTTGGAAGTCGGAAAATGGGATAGCGCCCCATAAAAAAATCCAAGTAGTCGACGACACCCTAACTGCTGATGTTGCTTACCGCCTAGCCTGCGAGGGTAGGGCAATGTTGTATCGAGGCGACTTTCAAAATGCCAAGCAACTGTTACAAGCTTTGGTTCGAAGGGTAGATAGGCCTTCTAAAAAATCCATCCGAACAGACAGAGTTGCAAAAGATAAAAACAAAAGTTCTTTGGATGTCTTCAATCTGTATCGTCTTGCTCAATCACAGCGAGCGCGCATTTTGGGAATGATTTTGATTCAGGTAAATGCTGATCACACCATTCCCTTAAGGAGATCGCCCGATGTCATTCAAGCATGCATGGAAGCATATGGCTCGCAAGAAAGCGCTTATGTGATTTCATTACGAGAATTACTGGGTGTTATTAGCACTCATGAATGGCGCAAGACGGGTGTTCAAGTTCTCACTAGAGGCGAGGAAGAAATTCGGATTCACCCACATTACGGCGTCTTTTCCCCGGTACGTGGTGAATATATTGAACTGGTGCTAAAAGCCCCGCTACCCAGCGCCTTAAAGGAAAACTCTATAGCTTTTGATATTGGTGCAGGCACAGGAGTGCTTTCCGTTGTTTTAGCTTTGCGCGATATCCAAAAAATTATTGCGACAGACATTGATGATCGTGCAATCACATGCGCGCAAGAGAATATCCGTCGTCTTGGACTGCAATCGAAGGTTGATATTTGTAAAGCCAATCTCTTTCCAGAGGGTAGGGCAGCATTGATTGTTTGCAATCCACCTTGGTTGCCTGCAAGACCAAGTTCTTCCTTAGAGCGTGCGGTATACGACCCCAATAGCCAGATGGTCAAAGGTTTTCTGGAAAAACTGAATAAGCATCTACTGCCCAATGGCGAAGGTTGGCTGATTATTTCAGACTTGGCTGAGCATTTGGGTTTAAGAACAAGGGAAGAGTTGCTTGCCTGGATAGAGCAAGCGGGTCTCAAGGTGATTGCACGTTTGGATACTGAGCCAACACATCCAAAAACATTTGATCAAGCTAATGCGTTGCATTCAGCACGTTCAAAAGAAGTAACCTCACTTTGGCGCTTAGCGCAAAAGTAGTAGCACAATCAATAGCCTTACAAACTCCATCCTTATTGGGGTCATGGTTGTTTATCGACAGGATCATTCTTAAAATTACTTGCAACAATAGATAAGTGATTGCGAGTGATATAGCCAAGCTCTATTGAGTTTTACTTTTACTATTTAAGGATGTGATTTGCTTTGTAGTTCTTTTGTTAGAGATGCCACGCTCTTTGTTAGCGTATCAATCTTTCATGTTCTGATTGTTTTATGGCTTTTTACAACCCCAATTGAGGTAGAAAGCTCAAGCCCACAAGGGTTTCTGATGGTTGGTTTAATTAACAAGGGTGGCGAGGGAGGTGGGTATGGTGAAAGAGCGACATTTCCTAAGGCCCATCCATTTGAATCGAGAGCAGTAACAAGTCCATTAAGCAATAGTGAAAACCAAAGCACCCCCTTGCAAGGGCAATCTTTGGATGGGGGCGCCAAGAGTGGTGCCCATTTGAATGAGAGGGTATCAAGGCAGGCTGTTCATAAGCCAAAGCCCTTATATCCTTTGATGAGCAAGAAACTTCGAGAGCAGGGATTGGTGGTTATAAGACTGTGCATTAATGATCAAGGTATTGTTGGTGAATCTAGCATTTCTAGGAGTTCAGGCTTTCAGAGTTTGGATCAGTCCGCTCTAAAAACCTTAACGCAGTGGAGATTTGCTCCTGCAGTCGTAAACGGGGCGATAAGGTCCTCACAATGCTTTCAGACTCCCGTGCAATTTAGTTTAGAGGGGTAGACATTGGCAGAACAAGAGATGGATACCTCAAAATCGAGCGATCCAAGACCCGCTCATCAAGTTCCCAAAATAATTTCTAGCGATGCTCTGTTGGGCCATATGAAGCACATATTCATTTTGCATGACGGGCATTCTTATCAATTGCGTATTACTAAATTAGGAAAACTGATTTTGACTAAGTAAGAAACGCATCACTTCTTAGCCAGCAAGAGCATTTTCATATGCATATAGCCAGCGATTTTTTGTTGTTATCACTGGAGATGGTATATGAAGCATCAAGAAGTTATTTGTTCTCGCAATAAAGTTGCATGGATTTCATCGCTGGCATTGTTATATGGCAGTTCTTTTGCAAGCTGGGTTAAGGCTCAAGACATTGAGCTGCCTAGGATTGATATTGTTGGTCGCGAAGAAAACGCCCGGCAAAAGATTCCCGGTACGGTTGATGTAATTGACCAGAAAAAGATGGAGGAGTTGCAGCCGCAGTCGCTGCAGGATGTATTAAAAACCATTCCGGGTGTCAATATCCGTGGAGATGAAGGTGGGCTTGGATCCATTCCCAATATTGGGATTCGCGGTTTGCATCCAGGTCGCAGCGCAAAAGTACTCCTGCTGGAAGATGGCGCGCCAATTCAACCCAGTTTATTTATTTCCAATGCTTCGTATTACAGCCCTCCGGTTGAGCGTATTAATGGAATCGAGGTTTTAAAGGGCGCTTCGGGCTTGAAATATGGCCCGTCGAATATAGGCGGGGTAGTCAATTACCTAAGCAAAACCCCTTCCCATGGGTTTAAGTTGACTGGCAAAGTAGGTAACTATGGTTATCGTTTGGCGGAGATTGAGGCAGGCGGTAAGTCATCAAGCAATGGCGCAATAGGGGGAATTAATGTCATTCAATCCGAGTCCAACGGATATCAGGGCAACGGTTTCAAGATGTATGACATCCTGATGAAAGGTGGAATTGAAATTGGAGAAAACCAGTGGTTAAGTCTGAAATACACCCACTATGACAACAATATCAATACCTCCTATGTGGGTCTGCGCCCAACTCAATACATTAATCGCATAAAAGACAATCCAGCGCCAAATGATCGCTTCATTACCCAAAGAAATGCAGTCGACCTCAATCACTCTATAGAAATTAGTCCCGATACCAAAATGAACACATTGGTGTACTGGAGTAAGTTAAGTCGTGACTACTGGCGGCAAAGCATTCTTGATCGCAGACAAGATGCCACTATTTTTAGAGCTTGCAATACCGGAGCGGATTGCTTGATTGGCCGCAATCGTGAATTTCAAATGCTTGGCTTAGATTCTCGAATCAATCACGCTTTCAATACATTTGGAATTGCAAATGAAGCAGAGTTTGGAATTCGTATGCATACCGAATCTCAAATTAATCAGCTAGTCACCTCTAAAACATCAGCCTATTCTGGCCGTGTAACTATGCACGAAGATAACAAGGCTAACTCATTGGCTATGTATGCGCAAAATCGTTTTTTGCTGACCAAAGACTTTGCCTTAATCCCTGGAGTGCGCATTGAAAGTTATAACCAGACTCGTTCTAATGTGATTACGGGAAAGACAGGCTCTGCGAAGAATGTTGAAACCATTCCTCAGATTGGCGCCACTTGGCAGTTGATTCCCGAAGCTCAAATGTACGGAAGTGTCTATAAAGGGTTTGCGCCTGCTCAGCTATCGACAGCTATTGATGATAAAGGGGTTGACCAGCAGTTAGCCCCAGAGCGCTCAAGCAATATGGAGCTTGGCTTGCGCGGTCGCGCTGGTGGTTTTACTTATGACTCTGCCCTGTTTAGCATGAACTTTAGCAATCAAATCGTGAACCAAAGTTTGGCAGCGGGAATATCTAAGGCTAATGGTGGAAAAACTTTGCACCAGGGTGCTGAGTTGGCTTTAGCCTACGCATTTAATGGGGGTTGGGGAATTAGCGGCAATGCCACCTACATACCGGTTGCAAAGTTTGTGGGTACGAACTCTTTAGGGCGGGATGGGAATCGCATTCCTTATACGCCAAAACTCATCTCAAACTTAGGTGTTAGTTATGAAAAGAATGGATTCAGTACCTTGGTTAGCTTAAATTACGTATCCGCTCAATATGCTGATTCAGCCAATACTGTTGTAGAGAATGCTATTGGAACTTTGGGAGAGATGCCCGCTTTTACCACTGTGAATTGGAGTGCTAATTATGCGATAAACAAAGATTGGAAAGTCTTCGGAGTTATTAATAATATTTTTGATAAAAGATATATAGCTAGCCGCAACCCAGATGGAATTATTGCTGGTGCACCACTCAATTTTCAGGCGGGCATGAGTTATCAATTTAACTAATGAATCAAATCAGGGCACGTCTTAATTCTTGTCATGCCTTAATTCCCGTTAAAGAAAAACGCCACCCGAATACGCTGATTGGGGTGGCGTTTGTCTGTTTCAGACTGCAAAATGGTGGAGTCGGCGGGAATCGAACCCGCGTCCGCAAATCCTCTACAACAAGTTCTACATACTTAGTCATATCGTTTGATTTAATCAGTTAGGCACGGATTGACACGTTCCTCGCTGACGATTCACTAGGTTTTCGTACTATTCTTCGTGACGCAAAATAGTCTTATCTCTTGTATATGACCCTGATGTAGCTTGCGCTACCTGACCCAAGAGAGAATCAGTTCAGGGGCAACCGCAATTAAGCGGCTAGTGCGTAACGTTCGTCGTTAGCAGTTATTACATTCCCATTGATTTACGAGATAACGGGTCCTCGGTATGCCCTTGATGCTTTGTAATCCACGTCGAAACCATGTCGACCCCGGAGTTCATGCATAGGATGACTCTATTTTAAGGCTGCTTACCTTAAATTGCTTGATATCTTTTAAGCCCTATTAAGAATGTTGGGAAAGATGATTGGTAATAAGTCGAGTGGACTGTTGATGATGTAATCGGCGCCCCAGCTCTCTGGTGGCTCTTTGCAGCCGCAGTAGCCATAAGCGGCTGCCACAGTCTTCATACCTGCCGCTTTGCCCGCTATGACGTCCCTAATGTCATCTCCAACGTAAATTGATTGTGTAGGGTCAATATTCGAGGATCTTGCGGCATGCAAGATGGGTTCTGGATGGGGTTTGGAGTGGGGGGTAGTGTCACCAGAAACGGTGGATACCGCCCTTTGACGTAGCCCCATGAGCTCGGTTAGCGGGTTGGTAAAGCGCTCGCTTTTATTGGTGATGATCCCCCATGGGAGTTTTGCATGGTCCATTTGCTTGAGCACATGCTCAATGCCGTCGAATAACTTGCTCTCTACTAGCAGAGCTTTTTCATAATTACTGAAAAATTCATCGCGCAGCAGATTGAAATCGGCGTGATCTGGTCCGATACCAAAAGCACCCTCAAGTAAGCCGCGGGCGCCAGCTGAGGCGTAAGGCCGCAGAAATTCATAGGGTTTTGGGTCAAGATTGCGGGTAATCAGTAGCTGATTGGTGGCCGCCACTAAATCAGGCGCAGTATCGGCCAATGTACCGTCCAGATCAAAAAAGATCCCAGCATAAGGACTAGAAAAATTGCTCACCGTTTACTTACTTTCTCACTGCAATCATGTAATTCACATCCACATCATCACTTAGGCTATAAACCTGAGTAAGAGGGTTGTAGCCCAAACCTTTCATGCCAAGCATTTCTAGGCCGGCATGTCGCGTGAATGCAACAAGTTCGGATGGCTTGATGAATTTTGCGTACTCATGAGTGCCTCTGGGAAGTAATTTCAGGATGTATTCAGCGCCAATAATGGCAAATAAGTAGGACTTTGGACTGCGATTGAGGGTGCTGAAAAAGAGGGTGCCACCTGGTTTACAAAGCTTGGCACAGGCGCGCACGACTGATGCGGGATCTGGGACATGTTCAAGCATTTCCATGCAAGTGACAACGTCGTATTGTTCAGGTTGCTCATCTGCTAATGCTTCTGCGGATATTGAGCGATAGGTGAGATTTGCGCCGACCTCAAGGGCATGCAATTGCGCAACTTTGAGTGCTTTTTCAGATAAGTCAATGCCGGTAGTATCGGCGCCAGATTGAGAAATCGATTCCGCCAAGATGCCGCCACCGCAACCAATATCAACCACCTTTTTGCCATTTAAATCCACAAAGGATTTAATCCAATTTAGGCGCAAAGGATTGATGGCGTGAAGCGGTTTGAATTCACTATTGGGATCCCACCAGCGATGAGCTAGAGCGCTAAATTTGGCGATTTCGGATTGCTCAACGTTCATATAAAAGGGGGTGGGTGAATGCATTGTTACAAATAACAAGATACAGATAACAGGATATGATGAATATAGCGGGAATAAAAAA